>CAUJFM010000332.1 GCA_963169595.1 Bacteroidota bacterium
GCCCGGCATCCTCGATCCGCAGTACCGCATGCACGAGAACATGATGCGGGCGGTGGACGAGGCCCTCATCGATGCCGACCTGCTCATCGTGCTGGTGGAACTGGGACAGCGTCCCGAGCGCTCGGAGAACGTTGTCCGCCGTGCGCGACGCTTCAACGGTCCGCTGCTGGTGCTCGTGAACAAGGTGGATGCCGGCACCGAGGACACCGTGGTCGAAGCGCTGCAGGCCTGGCAGGACACCTTTCCCGCGGCCAAGGTGGTGCCCCTGAGCGCGCTGCACGGCCTCAATGTGCCGGAGCTGCGCCAATACCTCATCGACCACCTGCCCGAGCATCCGCCCTACTTCGACAAGGAGGACCTCAGCGACCGCAACATGCGCTTCTTCGTGAGCGAGATGATCCGCGAGAAGGTGCTGGCCCTCTACAAGCAGGAGATCCCCTACAGCACGCAGGTGGTGGTGAACAGCTTCGAGGAAGGGGAGGCCCTCACGAAGATCCAGGCCGATGTGATCGTGATGCGCGAAAGCCAGAAGGGCATCGTGATCGGCCAGGGGGGCAAGGCCCTGCGCAAGCTGGGCACCGAGGCGCGGCTGGCCATCGAGAAGTTCGTCGGCACCAAGGTCTTCCTCGATCTTCGTGTGAAGGTGGACCCCGACTGGCGGGAGGATGAGAAGAAGTTGAAGCGATACGGATATTGAACGCAGTGGCGAGTACGTATGAATGAGTGTCGAGTAGCGAGTGGCGAGTGCCGGCATGCTAAGCATGCTTCTCCGGGCACTCGCCACTCGCTGCTCGTTACTCGCCACTCACAACGCTGACATCATGGGAAACATCGTCGCCATCGTAGGCCGTCCGAACGTCGGGAAGAGCACGCTCTTCAACCGGCTCATCGAGAGCAAGGAGGCCATCACCGACCCCACGGCCGGCACCACGCGCGACCGCCACTACGGCAAGGCCGAGTGGAACGGGGTGATCTTCAGTGTGATCGACACCGGTGGCTATGTGAGCGGCAGCGATGACGTGTTCGAGGGCGAGATCCGCAAGCAGGTGAACCTCGCGATCGAGGAGTCCGACTCCATCCTGTTCATGGTGGACGTGCACCACGGCATCACCGGCATGGACGAGACCATCGCGACCATGCTGCGGCGTGCCAAGAAGCCCGTGATCCTGGTGGCCAACAAGGTGGACGACCACAAGCGCCAGTTCGATTCCGCGGAGTTCTATGCGCTGGGCCTCGGCGAGGTGTTCAGCATCTCGGCCGTGAGTGGGGCCGGCACCGGCGAGTTGCTCGATGCCCTCGTGCAGAGCTTCACCAAGCCCAGCGAGGAGCCCGAGCCGGACATCCCGCGCTTCGCCGTGGTGGGCAAGCCCAACGTGGGTAAATCCTCCCTGGTGAACGCGCTGCTCGGCCGCGAGCAGAACATCGTCACCCCCGTGGCGGGCACCACGCGCGACCCCATCAACACGCGCTGGAACGTGTTCGGCTTCGATGTGATGATGCTCGACACCGCCGGCATCCGCAAGAAGAGCAAGGTGGAGGAGGACATCGAGTTCTACAGCGTGCTGCGCTCGGTGCGTGCCATCGAGGACAGCGACGTGTGCCTGCTGATGATCGATGCGCAGGATGGCGTGCAGCAGCAGGACCTGCACATCCTCTCCATCATCCAGAAGAACGGCAAGGGCCTGGTGGTGGTGGTGAACAAGTGGGACCTCATCGAGAAGGAGACCAACACCATGAAGGCCTACGAGGCCGAGGTGAAGAGGCGCATGGAGCCCTTCACCGACATCCCGGTGGTCTTCATCTCCGTGCTGGAGAAGCAGCGCCTGCTGAAGGCCATGGAGATGGCCATGCAGGTGTACGAGGACCGCAAGCGCCGCATTCCCACGCGCAAGCTGAACGACGAGCTGCTGCCCATCATCGAGCGCCAGCCGCCGCCCATGTACAAGGCCAAGCAGGTGAGCATCAAGTTCATCACGCAGCTGCCCACGGCGGTGCCCACCTTCGTGTTCTACTGCAACCTGCCGCAGTACATCAAGCCCAGCTACGAGCGCTTCCTGGAGAACCGCCTGCGCGAGCACTGGCGCTTCACCGGCGTGCCGATCCGGTTGTTCTTCCGGAAGAAGTAGAGTTGTGCTGGGAAGATCGGATAGCCGATCATCCGCCATGATCGGTTTCGTCGTCCCCCCCCCGGTCGTTCGTCGAAAGTGCGTGGCATGGGGCTGGTGATCCCGTAGCTTCATGTCATCAAAGTGCTTGGTGCCATGATGATCACGCGCTCCCTCGTTGCTTCATGGCTGCTTGGCATGGCCGCGCCCATCGTAGCACAGATCACCGTTGGTGTCCTGCCTGCCCCTGGTATCCTGTGCGCCAATACGCAGGTGGAACTGCCCTATGACGCGGTCGGCACGTTCAATGCGGGCAATGTCTTCACCGCCGAGTTATCGGACGTCAACGGTTCGTTCGCTTCACCCACCGTGCTCGGTTCGGTCGCTTCCACCGCATCGGGGACCATCACCTGCACGTTCCCGGCTGGACTTTCAGGCACTGGATTCCAGTTGCGGGTGAACAGCAGCGATCCGGTGGAGCTAGGTGTTCCTACGGCCGGGCTGCTCATGGAGGCTCCGAATGCTGGTGTGAATTCCGTTGCGTCCGTTTGTGGCAACTCCATTCAAGCCTTTCCCTTCCTCAACGGCTCACCGGACATGGGCGGAACATGGTCGATCCATATGGGCATTGGGGTTTGGATGTTCGATGATCAATTCACTGGTATGGCTAATGGCGAAGTTTTGCGCTATTTGGTGACCTCACCGAATGGTTGTACCGATACGGCATTGGTGTTCGTGAATACGAGCATCCCTCCTTTTGCTGGTGCCAATACGTCCATCTCGGTCTGTACATCCGATGGCCCGTTCTCGATGTACCAGGTGTTGGGTGGTTTCCCCGATGCAGGCGGTACGTGGACGAGCCCGGGAGGCAACCCCCAGCCGCCGACATTCACGCCTGGGGTCAGTTCACCTGGTTGTTACACCTACACGGTTTTGGGCATTCCACCCTGTCCGAATGCGGCATCAGCGCTGTGCATCACTATATCCCCGGTTGCGAACGCCGGAACGGACGCCTCGCTGAACTGGTGCCAGAGCTCCGGTGCATTGGACCTGTTCGCGCAATTGGGTGGAACGCCCGCGCCAGGCGGCACATGGACCGATGACA
>CAUJFM010000333.1 GCA_963169595.1 Bacteroidota bacterium
CCGAGGCGTTGAGCCGCATCCGCCGCCGCACCCTGCAGCGCGATCCTTGATCGGGATCAAGACCGGCGCATGCAGCACTCCCGTGCTTTGCGTCGATCAACACAGACCCGATCATGAAAAACACATCGAACGCCCCACGCCAGGCCGGCACCACCAGCGTACTGGCCTGGGGCATACACCTGCTGCAGCTCGGCAGTGGTATCCTGATGTTCCCCCAGCCACTCGTCACCTTGTTCAACCTGCCCTTCGGGGGTGGTTTTGGTGAGCGCATGCTCGGTGTGCTCACCCTGGTGCTGGGGCTTTACTACCTGCTTGCCGGACTGCAGCAGAACACCGCGATGTACCGGTGGAAGCTGTATGGCCATGGTCTTGGGGTGAGCATTATGGTCCTGCTGATGGCCACCGGCAACGCACCCATCGGCCTGACCGGTACGGCCCTGATGGACGTGGCCGCCGGAGCATGGACCTGGACAGCCCTGCGCAACGCGGACTGATCAACGATACGCTACCGGCACTCGCCCCGACGCACGATGCGCACGCCTGCACGCATGGCCGCACAGCGGTTCGAGTAAGTGCGACCGTCGCAGCCGCACTGCGGATCGTACTCCATGGTGCAGGGACCATCGCTCACCTTCGCTGGGTCGGGACAGGGGCCTTCGACCGTGCCGAGCACCCGCAGGAGGGTGTCGTTGAAGGCCCTGGGCTGTTCCATGTTCACCACGTGACCAGCGTTCGGGAACACCACGTAGTGGTCGGCAGGGAGCTCGTTGATGCGGATGATGCCTTCCCCCACAAAGGGTGGGATCAGCCGGTCCTTCGCGCCCCAGAACACATACACCGGCATGGACCACTGGTAGCGTTTGGTGGCGTACACCGAATCGCGCTGCACCAGGTCCTGCAGCAATCCCTGGTACACCGGTTGACGCGGCGCGCTCGCCTCGGTCATTTGACGCAGGGCGAAGCGGGGCACCTTGCGCGGTTCGGCCAGGGCGAAGTTGATGTTGCGCTGCCGCTCCTCCGGGGTGTCGGTGGAGAAGAAGTCCAGAATGTCCGCGGCACCCGCAGCCCTGGCCACACTGTCGGCGATGGCCTTGGTGTAGACATTGGCCGGGCCATCGTAGATCACCGCCAGCCGGGCGCGGTCCGGATGCTGTTCCGCGAAGTTGGCCACCATGGCGCCGCCGTACGAGTTGCCCACCACGGCCACGGGCTGGTCGATGCGCAGGCTGTCCAGCAGCAGCCGTAGGTGCCGCACCTGCTCGTCCACACTGTTGCCGCTCCACGTGTTGGTGCTGCCGCCATGGCCGATGAGGTCGGGGGCGATCAGGTCGTAGTGCTTGGACAGCTCCGCGGCATTGCGCATGTATTGGAAGCAGTTGCCGGTGACCCCATGCACCAGCATCAACCACGGTTTGCCGGTGGGAGCGCTCGCCCACACATGACGCGGGCCTTCAGCCGTGGTGAAGGTGTGCGGGACCAGGCCCGCTTTCCGATAGGCGCTGGCACCCTTGCGCTCCATCATGCGCACCACGTTGCAGGAAGAGGCCAGGTAAAGCAGGAACAAAAGGACCACCCAGTGGCCACGAGGTGCGAACATGCCGCGAAGATCGCACCGTGACCGGTCCTTCCCCTCCGGTGAAAGTTCTGCACGGCCCATCCGGGCTCACCAGCGGATGATGATCTTTGCGCCCCATGACCGAGTACCTGCAACACATCGCGGACAACCCCATGGCCAGCCTGGCCGTGGTGGCCAACCTGATCATCATCGAGAGCCTGCTCTCGGTGGACAATGCGGCGGTGCTGGCCACCATGGTGATGGACCTGCCCGAGAAGCAGCGGAAGCGGGCGCTGAAGTACGGCATCATCGGCGCCTACTTCTTCCGGGGTATCTGCCTGGTCTTCGCCTCCTTCCTCATCCAGATCTGGTGGTTGAAGCCTCTGGGCGGCCTCTACCTGCTTTACCTGGTGTGGGACTGGTGGAAGGGCAAGAAGACCAAGACCAAGAAGGACGATCTGCTCGACAAGAAGAGCAACTGGTTCTACCGCCACACCGTGCACCGCATCGGGCCTTTCTGGTCCACGGTGATCCTGGTGGAACTGATGGACCTGGCCTTCTCCATCGACAACGTGTTCGCCGCCGTGGCCTTCACGGAGAACCTGGTGCTCATCTGGATCGGGGTGTTCATCGGCATCCTGGCCATGCGTTACGTGGCCCAGGGATTCGTGCGCCTCATGGAGCAGTTCCCCTTCCTGGAGACCTCGGCCTTCCTCGTGATCCTTGTCCTGGGCCTGAAGCTCACGGTATCCGTTGTGGAACACTACCGGCCCGAGCTGCCCTTCAGCCAGTTCATGGTGAGCCACACGGCCGATCACCTCACCACCGCGATCACCGTGGCCATCTTCTTCGTGCCCGTGCTCACCTCCCTGATGTTCGGCGTGCCCAAGGTGCGCCGCAAGCACGACCACGGTCATCACGGTCATTAACCCGGTCCATCCCTCTTTTGCCATGAGCGACGGCTATGTGAAGCACGATCGGAAGGACGGTATCGCCACCGTGACCTTCCACCACCCCAAGAGCAACAGTCTGCCCGGCCATGTGCTGCGCGGCATGGCCCAGGCCATCAGCGACCTGGGCAGCGACCCATCGGTGCGCGTGATCGTGCTGCGGAGCGATGGCGACAAGGCCTACTGCGCGGGCGCCAGCTTCGATGAGCTGGTGTCCATCGACAGTGCGGAACGTGGGCTGGAGTTCTTCAGCGGCTTTGCCCTTGTGATCAATGCCATCCGCAAGGCGCCGGTGTTCGTCATCGGGCGCATCCACAGCCACACCGTGGGCGGAGGCGTGGGCCTGGCCTGTGCGGTGGACATCGCCTATGCGCACGAGAGCGCGAGCACCCGCCTCAGCGAACTGGCCATCGGCATCGGCCCCTTCGTGGTGGGCCCCGCCGTGGAACGCAAGGTGGGCACCGGGCTGTTCGGCCTGCTGAGCGCCACGCCGGCCACGCGCCGCAGCTCGGCCTGGTGCGAGACCCACGGCATGTACGCCGAAGTGTTCCCCACGATCGAAGCGCTCGATGCCCGCATCGAGGCCCACGCCCGCGAACTGGCGGCCTACAGCCCGGAGGCCATGGCCGAACTGAAGAAGGTGATGTGGAAGGGCACCGAGGATTGGGACGAGCTCCTGATCGAACGGGCCAAGATCAGCGGACGGCTGGTGTTGAGCGACTTCACGCGCAACGCCATCGCCGAATTCAAGGCGCAGGTGGCCAAGCGCTGATCAGCGCAGGCGGTCCATGCTGCGCACCAGGTCCTCGTCGCTGCGGATGGAACGCTCGGCGAAGAAGCCCAGCGCCATGCACACCAGCGGGATGAAGAAGGTGAGGCCGTAGGAGCGGTCGATGCTGCTCTGCTGGGCCAGGTAGGCCAGCGTGGAATTGGACGTGATGTACTGGAACACCAGCACGGGCAGGTGCAACAGCCACAGGCTGCGCACCACGCGGGCCTGACGCGGACGGTTCCCATACAGGAAGATGGCGATCAGCAGGCCGAAGCCGAGCACCGAGTGCAGCACGCCATAGGGCAGCACGGGCGAGGCCACGGGGTCCTCCGTGCCATCGGGCATGAAGAGGCCGTAGGTGCGCAGCGTGTGCACCCCGTCTGCCGCCGTGAAGCTGGCGATGGGGAACAACCAGGTGGAAAAGGCCAGGATGGCGGCCAGAGCGAGCAGGAAGGACTGTTTACGTTGCCACATGGATGATGGGCCCGTCGCTGGCGACCGGCCGGGGGCGAAATTAGGTCCCTTCCCCCGCAGGCCACAGGTGGAAAAAATGTGGGGCATGGCCATTGCAGGTACCGGCCCGGGCCGTAACATTGCAGCGCATTCCCCCGGCAGGGTCCGCGTCCTGATGGACGCTTCATCGGCACCCTACCGCTCTTTCCAGACCATTCTGACAAGACCGGCGCCTACGAAGGCCCCTTCCGCCACACCTCAGGCGGCCCCCATCCAACATCATCCCCGCGTCCATGTACGACCAGAAGTCGCTGAGCGACCTGAAACTGTCCGAGCTGAAGGAGATCGCCAAGCAGCTCAACCTGAAGAAGGCGGACACGCTCAAGAAGCAGGACCTGATCAACAAGATCCTGGAGACCCAGGCCGCCAAGGGTGAACAGCCCAAGGCCATCGCCCCCCTGTTCGTGGACAACGACCAGGACCTGACGGCGCTGGCCACGGCCGATGAAGTGCCCCTGGAAGTGGACCCCGAGCCGGTGGCCACTGAACTTCCCGGCGAGGCCTTCAATGGCGAGGACGATGAGGAGGACGACGATGACGATGATGATGATGATGATGACGACGACGAAGAGGATGAGGAGGACGAAAAGGGCGCGGAACAAGCGCCTGCCGCACCCCAGCGTTCCGTAGCCGCAGAAGCAGCACCTCGCGCACCCGAACAGCGTGAGCAGCGGGGTGACCGCCAGCGTCGCGAACGCCTCGACCGCCCCCGTCAGGAAGGCCAGGGCGAACGTCCCGAACGGGGTGACCGGAACGACCGTGGTGACCGCAATGACCGCGGAGAGCGCAACGATCGTGGCGACCGCAACGATCGGGGTGACCGTCAGCCCCGCGCGGACCGTCCCGTACAGGACCGTCGCCACGACCGTGACCGCGACCAGGGCCGCCGGGAGCGCCCCGAAGGTGAGGCTCACCGGGAAGGCGTTGAACCGCGTCATGAGCAACGCCGCGATCGCGATCAGCGCCATGAGCAACGCGAACAGCGCAATGATCAGCAGCGCAACGATCAGCAGCGCGACCAGCAGCGTCAGCAACACCAGCAGGACCGTCCCCAGCGCGAGCCGATCAGTTTCGACGCCTTCGTGGAGGTGCAGGGCGTGCTGGAGGTGATGCCCGAGGGCTATGGGTTCCTCCGCAGCAGCGATTACAACTACCTGGCCTCACCCGACGATGTCTATGTGAACCAGCAGCAGATCAAGCAGTACGGCCTGAAGCTGGGCGACACGGTGAACGGCTACGTGCGCCCGCCGCGTGAAGGCGACAAGTTCTTCCCGCTGGTGAAGGTGGAGAGCATCAATGGCCGCGACCCCGAGTGGGTGCGTGACCGGGTGCCCTTCAAATTCCTCACGCCCCTGTTCCCCGATGAGAAGTTCAACCTCACCGGCAAGGACACGAACATCAGCATGCGCGTGCTGGACCTCTTCGCCCCCATCGGCAAGGGCCAGCGTGGCCTCATCGTGGCGCAGCCCAAGACCGGTAAGACGGTGCTGTTGAAGGACGTGGCCAACGCCATCGCCGCCAACCACCCCGAGGTCTACCTGATCGTGCTGCTGATCGATGAACGTCCCGAGGAGGTGACCGACATGGCCCGCAGCGTGAACGCGGAAGTGGTGGCCAGCACCTTCGATGAACCGGCCTCGCGCCACGTGCAGGTGGCCGGCATCGTACTGGAGAAGGCCAAGGCCCTCACCGAATGCGGCCACGATGTGGTGATCCTGCTCGACTCCATCACCCGCCTGGCCCGCGCCTACAACACAGTGCAGCCGGCCAGCGGCAAGATCCTCAGCGGTGGTGTGGACGCCAACGCGCTGCAGAAGCCCAAGCGCTTCTTCGGTGCGGCCCGGAAGATCGAGAACGGGGGCTCGCTCACCATCCTCGCCACGGCGCTGGTGGACACCGGCAGCAAGATGGACGAGGTGATCTTCGAGGAGTTCAAGGGCACGGGCAACATGGAACTGCAGCTCGACCGGAAGATCAGCAACCGCCGCATCTTCCCCGCCATCGACATCCTCAGCTCCGGTACCCGCCGCGACGACCTGCTTCACGGCAAGGAGGTGCTGCAACGCACCTGGATCCTGCGCAAGCACCTGGCCGACATGAACAGCGTGGAGGCCATGGAGTTCGTGAAGAAGCACATGGAGGGCACACGGAGCAACGAGGAGTTCCTCGTTTCCATGAACGGCTAAGGTCCGCGCCGATGGTCCTGGGGTTCCTGGCCGCATTGGCCGTCATCGCCCTCCGGCTCATCCTGTTCACCATGGGGCGCCCCCCCGAGGGAACGGACTTCATGCTGGTGCACTTCCTGGCCGTCATCACCGTGGTCTACTTCACCGACCACCGGCTGCTGTCGCAGAACATCCGCACCTCCTTCCCCACCCTCATGCGCGAAGGGTTCAAGGCCGCAGCGGTCTATGCGATCCTCTTCGGCGCCTTCATCTGGATCTACTCCCGCACCGTGGAGCCCGATCATTTCCCGGCACGCATCGAGGAGATGGTGGCACGCGGCCTTGCCGAAGGCCAGCCCGAGGAGGTGATCCGGCCGCGGCTTACGCAGTTCTTCACCCCGTTCAACTACGCCTCCATCACCTTCTTCACACTGCTGATCACCGGCGCGGTGAACGCGTTGCTGGTGGGCATGCTGCACCACAAGGTGCTGCGGAAGTACAGGTTGCGGGGGTGATGGTGTATCGCCCCTTCAACGTATGCATGGCCATACATGCTTCGAGCCTCCTGGATGACCATTCAACGCCATTCGGGCTCACTTGACAGCATGATACCCAATAGCTTGCAATAAGCCTCCGGGGTCAGAGACCCACCCAACGTATGTATGGCCATACATGTGTTCGGAGTTCCCCCGATCACGCGATGAACGCCTCGGTCAACGCCTGAAGGTCCAGCCCCCCGAAGTTGCCGCTGCTCATCATCAGCAGCACGGCCGGGCCACCCAGTCCGCTGCGGACAGCCCCCATCACGGCCACCGGATCGGTGATCACCTCCAGGTCGGGGCGTGCGAAGGCGGTACGGATGCGCTCCGGAGGGATCGGAGGCAGCCGCTTGAGCTGCACCGCATGGGGATCGTAGAACACGATCGCCCGGTCGGCCACGTCCATCGTGCCGACGTACTGGTCCAGGAAGCCTTCGCTGAGACTGCTGTAGGTGTGCAGCTCCATGCAGGCCACCAGCCTGCGGTCCGGGAACTGCTCGCGCACGGCCTCCAAGGTGGCCTTCAGCTTGCTGGGGGAATGGGCGAAGTCCTTGAAGACCGCACGACCCGGCGCATCGGACAGGCGTTCAAGACGCTTGGCGGCACCGGTGAACGTGGAGATGGCTTCGTGGAACACCGCATCGCCGATGCCCAGTTGGTGGCACACATGCCGAGCCCCTTCCAGGTTCATCAGGTTGTGCCGTCCGAAGATCTTCAGCGGCACCTCGCCCTGTGCGGTGAGCAGCACGGTGACACCATCATCGATGCGGTGCGGGGGCACACCGTAGGGAATGCGCACCTCGCCCCCTTCAGAGGCCTCGGCCAGTGCCTTCACCTCGCTATCCTCGGCGCAATAGACCAGCTTGCCGCCCGGCTCGATGCAGGCGATGAACTTGCGGAACTGGTCCACATAGCTGTCATAGGTCTTGAACACATTGATGTGGTCCCAGGCGATGCCACTGATCAGGGCGATGTCCGGATGGTAGAGGTGGAACTTGGGCACCGGCTGCAGGGCCGAGGCCAGGTACTCATCGCCCTCAATGATGGCCACGCGGCTGGTGTCGCTGAGCTTCACCATGCAATCGAAGCCTTCCAGCTGGGCACCCACCAGGTAGTCGAACTCCACGCCGGCATGGCGCAGCACATGCACGATCATGCTGGTGATGGTGGTCTTGCCGTGGCTGCCGCCGATCACCACGCGGGTCTTGTCGCGGGTCTGCTCGTGGAAGTAGGCCGGATAGCTGAACACCGGGATGCCCAGCTCCTGGGCGCGGAGCAGTTCGGGGTTGTCGGCGCGGGCATGCATGCCTAGGATCACCGCGTCGATGCCGCTGTGGATGCGCAGCGGGTCCCAGCCCAGCTTGTCGGGCAGCAGCTCCAGGCGGTCCAGTCGGCTGCGGCTGGGCTCGAAGATCTCGTCGTCGCTGCCCGTGATCTCGTAGCCCTTCTGGTGCAGGGCGATGGCCAGATTGTGCATGGCGCTGCCGCCGATGGCGATGAAATGGACCGTGCGCATGGCGCGAAGGTGCATGTGGTCCGGTGCTCGATGATCCATGGGCCAGGGGAATGCTTCAACGGGGGGGTGTCAACTGACCTTGGCCCGTATGCACGAACTTTATCCCCATGCAACTCCACGTGATCGACACCGGCTACTTCAAGCTCGATGGCGGCGCCATGTTCGGCGTCGTACCCAAGACCCTCTGGAGCAAGTCCCTTCCACCGGACGAGAGGAACCTCTGCACCTGGGCCATGCGCTGCCTGTTGGTGGAGCAGGGCGATCGCCTCATCCTCATCGACAACGGGCTCGGCGACAAGCAGGACAGCAAGTTCTTCAGCCACTACGAACCGCACGGAGAGGCCACGCTGGACAGCTCCCTGAAGGCCGCCGGCTTCCACCGCGACGACATCACCGATGTGTTCCTCACGCACCTGCACTTCGACCATTGCGGGGGAAGCATCCGTTGGAACAGCGCACGGGACGGGTTCGAACCCGCCTTCAAGAACGCCACCTACTGGAGCAACAGCTACCACTGGAAGTGGGCCACCCAGCCCAACGCCCGCGAGAAGGCCAGCTTCCTGAAGGAGAACATCCTCCCCATCCAGGAGAGCGGCCAGCTGAAGTTCGTGGACGTAGGCCGGCGGAGCGCGGAGGAGAACCTCTTCCTCCCCGAAGTGTTCCCCGGCTTCGGGGTGCTGTTGGTGAACGGCCACACCGATGCGATGATGATCCCCTTCATCGAGTACAAGGGGCGCACTGTGATCTACATGGCCGACCTGCTGCCCAGCGTTCACCACATCCCCCTGCCGTGGGTGATGGGTTATGATACCCGGCCGCTGCTGACGCTGCAGGAGAAAGGCGATGTGCTGGACCTCGCCGCAGCGAAGGACCATGTGCTCTTCTTCGAGCACGATGCGGCCAACCAGTGCTGCTCCGTGCAGGCTACCGAGAAGGGTGTCCGGTTGAAGGAGACCTTCCCGCTGAGCGCGGTGTAGGCCTTGCCAACCGTGGTGAGCAGGCGTTCACTTCACCGCTGAAGGATGAACGCGCCCTGTTCTCGCACATCGTGGCAGCGCACTCCGCTCGCCTGGCAATGCTCCATGATCCGGGCGCGCAGGCGCCAGCGGAGATCGACGCCCAGCACCACGTGGTCCGCGCGGGTCACCAAGCGGTCGAGCGCATCCTGCTCCAACCGGTGAACGCCGGACACCACAACGGCATCAAAGCGCTCCCCGTCCGGCAGTGTCAGCTCATCCGTTGGGGTGCGGAGGAAGGCCACTTTCAGCGCTGGACTCAGCCACCGATCCCCGCCCAACACGGTGGGACCGGCCTGTACCGATCGATCCTCGGAAAGTCCGTTGCGCTCCTGGACCACCACCGTGTGCGGCCCCGCGTGGCGGGCGTGCCGCTCCACGCGTTCCAGGTGGAAGGGATCCTCCGAGGACAGGGCCACCAAGGTGCGCCCCACCAGCATGGAGGCCTCCAGCGATCGGCTGGTCCCATAGACCACGAAGCTCTCCTGCCCCATCCGCTGCTGCAGCCGCGCGCTCCACGTCCAGGCCAGCACCAGCGCCAGCAGGATGCTCACGGTCCGCATCGGCTTCCACCGCCACCACCACCAGGCCCCTACCGTAAGGACGAGCACATAGAGCAGCACCATCTGCAGGCCGTCCACCCGCACCGGCGGATAAGCGGCCGGAAGCGCTGCGAACCAGGCCGTGCTGTGGCCCACGACGAGCAGGAGCACCTCCATCACCTTGGTGATGACCCAACCCAGGATCGGCATCTTGTACAGCACCACCAGGGCCACGCCGCCATACACCGCGAAACTGGACGCCACCACCACCACGATGTTGGCCGGCAGGAACCAGATGGGAAAAGCCTGGAAGAGGTACAGCGACAGCGGCGTGGTGAGCAGCTGGGCCGAGATGGACACGATGGCCAGGGACCACACCTGGCGCAGGAGCCAGCTTCCCGGTGACCACAGCCGCTCAATGGGCTTGTAGAAGAGGATGATACCGAGCACGGCGAGGAACGACAGTTGGAAGCCGATGCTGAACAGCATGCGCGGATCCCACGTGAGGAGCGCCACGGCCGCAGCAAAGAGGCTGTTGAGGTGGTCCGTGCGCTGCATCGCCATGTTGGACACGGTGAAGAGCGTGAACATCACCGTGGCGCGCATCACGCTGGGTGCGGCACCCGTGAGGCCCGCATAGCCCCATAGCGCCAGCAGGACCAGCGCGCCACGCACGTACTTCCACCGCGGATGCGCCCCCAGCCCGCCAATGACGAAGGTGAGCACGGCGTAGATGAGCCCCACATGCATGCCGCTCACGGCCAGCACATGGATGGTGCCGCTGCGCATGAAGGCCTCCTTCTGGTCCCCGTCCAGTTCATCGCGCTGGCCCAGCACCAGGGCCTTCACCATGGCGCGTTCGGGGCGGGCGAGCCCACTGCCGTTCAACCAATGGGAGACGGCCTCGCGGGCATGGGTGAAGGCATCGGTCCAATGGCCCAGCTGGCCCACCTTGCGCCAGCGATCGGCGGGAACGAGCAGCTCATGGGCGATCCCGCGTGATGCCGCCCACGCCCGGCGATCGAAGCCACCGGGATCGGGAACCCGGTCGATCGGCTCCACCTCGGCGTCCAGCAGAAGCACGTCGCCCAGCTGAGGCAGCGCGCGACCGCTGTCCAGCAGCAGGGTGAGCATCACCGCACCGCTGCGCGGCCCCATCCGGGTGCCGTCCCATTGGCGGAGCAGTTCGCCCTCGGCCCGCATGCTGCGTGGAGAACTGCCGTTCACCACCTGGATGCGGACCACCCAGGGCCCGGAAGGCTGCACCTGTGACACATGCCCGGGCGGCATCGTGTGCACCCGCATGCCCGTCCAGCACAGGCCGAAGAGGAAGGCCCAGCCATAGACCGCCGCAGCGTGGAACAAGCGCCATGCGGGGCGCTCGATCAACAGGACCAGCAGTACCAGAGCGGAGGCAACGCCCAAGGTCCAAGTGCCCCACGGCGTGGGCAACGGCCATACAAGGCCAATGGACACGCCCACGATGAACGCCATGCCGAACCGCAGCATGGGCGCACGCCGGATAGGGCTCCAAGGCCCGCGCAGGTCGAACAGGTCCTCCATCGGTCCACCGGAAAAGGTAATTCATCGAAGCACACCCTGCACCGGTCTATGGTCGGCACCGATCGGTGGCGGCGGGACCTACTTTCAATCCGCCTAATCCCTGCCCCATGGTCGCCGTACTGCTCTTCTGGACGCTGTTCTTCGCACCGCTCACGGCCTTCATGGCCGGCCAGCGCGGCTATGGGGTGATGCCGTGGTATGTGGCGGGGCTGGTGCTGGGTCCCTTGGGCCTGTTCGCCGCGTTCCTGCCACGGCGCAGCCACGCTCCGGAACTACTCTTCGCCCCGGAGTGGCAGTCCTACCACATCGGCTGAACGGTCAGCGCACCTGCAGGATGAAACACTTGAGGTAGTGCGTCTCGGGCACGCCCCACAGGATGGGATGGTCCGGCGGCTGGGTGCCGTAGTACACTTCACGTAGCTGACGGCCCGCATCCAACGCCGCCTCCTGCACCATGCGGCGGAACAGTTCAGGCGTCATGTGCTGGGAGCAGCTGCAGGTGACCAGGAAGCCACCTGAAGGGATGCACTTCAACGCACGCAGGTTGATCTCCTTGTAACCCCGGTAGGCGTTCTCCACCGCGCTGCGGCTCTTGGCGAAGGCGGGCGGGTCCAGCACGATCACATCCCACTGGCGGCCGGTGCGGCTGGCCTCCGTGAGGTGATCGAACACGTTGGCGGCGGTGAACCGGCAGTTGGTGAGCCCATTGAGGGCCGCGTTCCGTGTGGCAAGCTCCACTGCCTCCGCACTGATGTCCAGCCCTTCCACCTCGGCGGCGCCGTAATGCGCGGCGTGCAGTGCGAAGCCTCCAGTGTGGGTAAAGCAGTCCAGCACGCGCATCCCCTTGCTGATCGGGGCCATGGCCGCGTGGTTGCGCACCTGGTCCAGGAAATGACCGGTCTTCTGCCCGCCGGCCACGTCCACATGCAGCTTCAACCCGTTCTCGTCGATCACCAGGTCGGTGGGAAAGGCCTTGCCCACGAAGCCCTTCTCCATCGGAAGTCCCTCCTTCTCGCGCACCGGCACATCGTTGCGCAGGTAGATGCCCGCGGGCTGCACATGTGTGGTGAG
>CAUJFM010000334.1 GCA_963169595.1 Bacteroidota bacterium
CTCGAAATGCCCGATGAGGCACTCGTAGTTGTTGCGCATGTCGATCACCAGCGCGCCTTCGGCCATCTTCCGGTTGAAGGTGGCCGCGTCGAGGTGCTGGCCAACGTCGGTCACGTCGAAGGCATCATCGGCCAGTCCGTCGGCCACGATCTTCTGCTTCACCTTGAGGATGAGCTTGAGGAAGCTCCGGCCGTCATCTTCCACCGCGATCTTCCACGGCACGTCGCGGAAGGCCTCGCGGCCGTCCAGGTTGGCCCGGAAGCGCTCCAGGTTGGCCGTGGGCACGCTCACCTGGGCGTTGATGCCTTCCTGCGCGATGTAGATGCGGCCCAGCACACCCAGGGCCTCCCATTCCGCGTAGAGGGTATTCCGAAGTTCCTGCACTTCGGCGAGCCGCACATAGCGGTAGAAGGAGAGCGTGGTGCGGGGCACACCTTCGCGTTCCAGCCGGACCCGGAGCTCTTCCGGGCTGTGCAGGTTGCGAAGGCGGTGCGGGTCCATGGGACGAAATTACGGCAGGGGTCTGTGGTGGAAGTGGGGGGAGGCTTCCCCGCATAGCTTTGCCCGCTCGCATCCGCTTCGATGACCACCACCACATCCTCCGACACTTCCCGGCGCATCCTTGTTATCGGCTCCTCCGGCCAGATCGGTACCGAGCTCGTCGAAGGCCTCCGGGCCCGCTTTGGCAACGATAACGTCGTGGCCTCCGATATCAAGGAGCCCCAAGTGAAGCAGGATGGTCCCTTCGTGCTGGTGGACGCCATGGACCGCCGGGGCATTGAACGCATCATCGACAAGCACGGCATCACCGAAGTGTACCTCCTGGCCGCCCTGCTCAGCGCCACCGCCGAGAAGGACCCCGCCTTCGCCTGGAAGCTCAATATGGAGAGCCTCTTCATCGTGCTGGAACTGGCCCGGGAGGGGAAGGTGAAGAAGGTCTACTGGCCCAGCAGCATCGCGGTGTTCGGCCCCACCACGCCGAAGGACAGCACCCCGCAGCAGACGGTGACCGAGCCCACCACCGTCTACGGCATCAGCAAGCTGGCCGGTGAGGGCTGGTGCCAGTACTACCACAAGCGCTATGGGGTGGATGTCCGCAGCATCCGCTACCCCGGCCTCATCGGCTGGAAGAGCGCCCCGGGCGGGGGGACCACCGATTACGCGGTGCACATCTTCCACGAGGCCATCAAGCACGGGAAGTACACCAGTTTCCTGGGGCCGAAGAGCACCCTGCCCATGATGTATATGCCGGACGCCATCCGCGCCACCATCGACCTGATGGAGGCGCCCGCCGAACAGGTGAAACAACGCACCAGCTACAACCTGGCCGGGTTCAGCTTCGATCCGGAACAGATCGCCGCCGAGGTGCGCCGTCACCTCCCCGGCTTCACCATCGACTACGCGCCGGACCACCGCCAGGCCATTGCCGACAGCTGGCCGCGCAGCATCGACGACAGCGCCGCCCGTGCCGACTGGGGCTGGAGGCCGCAGTACGACCTCAGCGCGATGGTGGACGACATGATGGTGAACCTGAAGCGGGAGCTGGTCGCCTGAACCCGCTCGGTGCGGTAATGCCGGGGCGCCAAGCTGACCGGTATGTAACCCGGAGGCCGGTTCTTTCGTTCCGCGTGCGGAAAGTCACTTCTCAGCGAAGCGAACGAGCCATGATGAGCCGATCCCTTGCCCTGACCATCACCATACTCCTGTGCATGCTGGCCGCGATGGGTCCCACCTGGGCTCAGGCCAGCACCGACCAGGACACCCTGAACCGGGTGGACGACATGGGCCGCAAGCACGGTTACTGGCGCTTCGTGGCCCCGTCCACGGAAAAGGCCGGCTATCCGGATGGTGCATTGGTGGAGGAGGGTCGCTACAACGGTGGCAAGCGCGTGGGCCTATGGCGCCGCTACTGGCCCAATGGCAAGGTGATGAGCGAGATCACCTACCAGATGGGCCGTCCCAAGGGCGCCTACACCACCTATTACCCCAGTGGCCGGTTGGAGGAGCAGGGCACCTGGGACCTGGACCGCAACACGGGCAAGTTCCAGCGCTGGCACCCCAATGGCCAGCTGGCCCAGGATTTCGTGTTCAACGCCTACGGGGTGCGCGATGGCGAGCAGAAGTACTTCCACGAGAACGGCAAGCTGGCCGTGCAGGTGAACATCGAGGAGGGCAAGGAGGATGGCACGTTGAAGCGCTACACCACCGATGGACAGTTGCAGCAGGTGGCGGAGTTCAATGACGGGGTGGTGAACCCGGCCAACAGCCGCTACATCCGCTCAGTGCCGAAGGCGGATGACGTGAAGGCCGACCCCAAGGCCGCCCCCGCACCGGCCGTGACCCCGGCCGAGACCACCAATGCCGTGGCCTTCCGCGAGAACGGGTTCAATACCCTCTATGACCGCCAGTTGCGCATCTCCCAGCAGGGCGAGTTCGTGAACGGGCGGCTGTACGACGGCAAGCGGTACATCTACGACGCCAACGGCATCCTCTCGCGGATCCAGGTCTACAAGGGCGGCCGCTATGCCGGCGATGCCGTGATCACCGACGAGGACCGGAAGTAGGGACCGCCGCATCCCGCGCGCAGGCTACCTTCGCGGACGTTCCCGAAGGCCATGTCCCACGCGCAGAAAGGTCCACTCTACCTCACCAATACGCTTACCCGGAGGAAGGAGGAGTTCATCCCCCTTCGTCCCCCGCACGTGGGCCTCTACGTCTGTGGTCCCACCGTGTACAGCGATGTGCACCTGGGCAACGTGCGCACCTTCACCACATTCGACCTGCTGTACCGCTGGCTGCGGCACCTGGGCTACACCGTGCGCTACGTGCGCAACATCACCGATGTGGGCCACCTGGTGGGCGATGTGGACGAGGGCGAGGACAAGATCGCCAAGCGCGCCCGGCTGGAGCAGTTGGAGCCGATGGAGATCGTGCAGAAGTACACCAACGGCTTCCACGATGTGATGCGGCTCTTCAACATCCTGCCGCCCAGCATCGAGCCCACGGCCACGGGCCACCTGATCGAGCAGATCGAGATGGTGAAGCGGATCATCGACGCGGGCTATGGCTACGAGGCCAACGGCAGCGTGTACTTCGACGTGCCGAAGTTCGCGGAGAAGCATGCCTACGGGGAGCTGAGCGGCCGAAGGATCGATGAGCTGCAGGCCAACACGCGCGACACCGAGGGGATGGACGAGAAGCGCAGTCCGCTCGACTTCGCCATCTGGAAGAAGGCCGATCCCACGCACCTGATGAAGTGGCCCAGCCCCTGGGGCGAAGGCTTCCCCGGCTGGCACCTGGAGTGCTCGGCCATGAGCACCAAGTACCTCGGGCAGACCTTCGACATCCACGGCGGGGGCATGGACCTGAAGTTCCCGCACCACGAGTGCGAGATCGCGCAGAGCGTCGCGGCCGACGGGCATGCTCCGGTGCGCTACTGGATGCACGGCAACATGCTCACCGTGAACGGCCGCAAGATGGCCAAGAGCGAGGGCAACGGCTTCACCCCGGAGGAGCTCATCACCGGCAACCACAAGCTACTGGAGAAGGGCTACAGCGCCATGACGGTGCGCTTCTTCATGCTGCAGTGCCACTATGCCAGCACGCTCGACTTCAGCAATGCCGCCCTGCAGGCCGCCGAGAAAGGGCTGGAGCGCCTGATGGCCGCCATGGACGTGCTGGACAAGCTGAAGCCTGCACCCGCTCCGGATGCCGCGCAGGACGAGGCGGTGAAGGCCCTGGCCCAGCGCTGCCACGAGGCGATGAACGACGACCTCAACTCGCCGGTACTGATCGCCGAGCTGTTCGAGGGCGTGCGCCTGATCAATTCGGCCAACGATGGCAAGGTGCTGCTCAGCGCGGCCGCCATCAGCGGTCTGCAGGAGCTCTTCCGCGCGATGGTCTTCGATGTGCTGGGTCTGAAGCGCGAGGCGCAGGCCGCTGCCGATGACAAGGCGCTGGACGGCCTCGTGCAGGTCTTCATCCAGATGCGCGCCGAGGCCAAGGCCCGCAAGGACTTCGCCACCAGCGACCGCATCCGCGACCAGCTTGCGGCCATGGGCATCGTGCTGAAGGACACCAAGGAAGGCACCACCTGGCAACGCGCCTGATCATGAACCGGAACCGCTTCCTCCGCAGCCATCAGTGGCCTGCCTGCCTCCTTGTCGCACTGGCCTTCACGGCGTGCACCCCGGATGCGCCGGAGACCCCGCCGCCCACCACACCCGCGCTGCCCGAACTGCCGCCCACACCGGTGTTCAACGCCGATAGCGCTTACGCTTTCGTGCAGCGTCAGGTCGACTTCGGACCGCGTGTGCCGGGCACGCCCGCGCACACGGCCTGTGCCGATTGGATGGTGGCCCGCCTGAAGGCCGCCGGGGCCGAGGTGATCGAGCAGACCGGCACGGTGACCGTGTACACCGGCCAGAAGCTGCCCCTGCGGAACCTCTTCGCACGCTGGGCGCCCGACCGCAAGGAGCGCATCCTGCTGCTCGCCCACTACGACACGCGCCCGATGGCCGACAAGGACGATGAGCGCAAGAACCAGCCCATCGATGGCGCCAACGATGGGGGCAGCGGCGCGGGTGTGCTGTTGGAGATCGCCCGGCACCTGGCCGCGAAGGAGCATGGTCCGGGCGTGGACATCCTCTTCACCGATGTGGAGGACCACGGACAGCCCAGCGGGGCCATGACCTTGGACGACAACAGCATCGATACCTGGGCGCTCGGTGCGCAGTACTTTGCCAAGAACCCGCCCGTGCCCGGCTACCAGGCGCGCTTCGGCATCCTGCTGGACATGGTGGGTGCGAAGGATGCGGTCTTCTACCGGGAGGCCATCAGCATGCAGTTCGCACCGGCCGTGGTGGCCAAGGTGTGGAAGACCGCGGCAGCGCTGGGGCATGGCGAGCGCTTCGTGCAGGAGACGAAGTACTTCGTGGGTACGGATGACCATGTGCCCATCAACCGCACGTTGCGCATCCCCACCATCGACATCATCGAGTACCACGAGGCCACCGGTGCCTTCCATCCGAGCTGGCACACCCACGATGACAACATGGCCGTGATCGACCGGGCCTCCCTGAACGCCGTGGGCTCCACCGTGCTGGAAGTGGTCTGGAAGGAGCGGTGAGGGGCCTTGCGGGCTCAGCACTCCAAGGGAGGGGTGATCGTGTGGCACCGTGATGGGGCAGGCCGGGTAGCTTCACTCGACCTATCCACCGGAACATGAAGCACGCGTTACTCCTTCTGGCCGTCCTCCCGGCCATGGCACAAGGCCAGTCCCTGGTCTCCACATCGAACCAGAGCAGGACCGTCCTGCTGGAAGACTTCACGGGGATCCACTGCGGATACTGTCCGGAAGGACATGCCATCGCGGCCGCGCTGGAGGCCCAGCATGGCCCACGCATCGCGGTGGTGGGCGTGCATGCCGGTCCCTATGCCACACCGGCCACGGGTGAGCCCGACTTCCGGACCACGGACGGTAACGCGATCGATAGCTACTTCACTATTGGTGGTTATCCCGCCGGTGTGATCAGCCGCCACCTGTTCAATGGTGCGGATGATCTGGGCCGCGGGGCCTGGGAGGGTGCGGTGAACGAGATGCTCGCGCTTCCTTCACCGGTCAACCTCGGTGTGGCCAGTGCCTTCGATGCGGGCACCCGTGAACTGACCGTGACCGTCGAACTGCTGTACACCGCGGACAGCCCGGCCGGTGAGGACTACATCAGCGTGCTGCTCACCGAGAACGGCATCGTCGGCCCCCAGACCGATTACGGACCATCGGGCAACCACACGGACTATGAGCACAACCATGTGCTGCGCACCTACATCACGCCCACCTGGGGTGAGGCCGTGGGCACCACCGCGCAGGGCACCTCGGTGATCCGTACCTACACCTTCACCGTGCCCGAGGAGTGGAACGCCGCCAACTGCGATGTGGTGGCCTTCGTGAGCGAGGACCACAGCGATGTGTACCAGGTGCGTGAGGTGCCGGCCATCGGCGGTACCACCCTGGTCGTTGGCGAACTGGTGGGACCGGCCCTGACCCATGTGGCGGGAAGCAATGGCCAGAACACGGTGTTCAACAGCACCCTGACGAACGTGCTGGGTGGGGATGCCGACTATCAGGTCACGCTCACGAGTTATGGATCACCGGTGACCTGGGCGAGCTCCATGGTGGTCGACGGCACGCCCATCGCGAACCCCGGAACCATTGCCGTGGCCGATGCCGCAACGGTGACCATTGCCGTGCAGGTGACCCCCGATGCCGCTCCGGGGATCGGCCGGTATGTGTTGAGCATCGCTTCCGTGAACGACCCGGGAGCGCCCGTGCTCGAGCAGGAGTTCAACGTGATCAGCGGCATCACCGACCTCATCGTGACCCACACCGGCGCGGAGCAGTGGGAGCAGCTGTACATCGATGGACTGGAGCAGGCCGGCAACCAGGCCTACGCCGCCACCTCCAAGGCCAAGTTCCTGCGTTTCGGAGCGGATGGTGCCCTTGGCGGCATCAACAACCTCTATGTCAACGTGAGCTGGACCTTCCCCTCGCTCACCGATGATGAAGTGGCCCTGCTGATCGCGCACATGGACGGCGGTGGGGATGTGATGATCGCCGGACAGGACATCGGTTGGGACCAGAGCGGTGCCACGGGGAGCTACGGCACGCCGGCCACACAGTCCTTCTACGCCTCGTACATGCACGCCACCTTTGTGGCCGATGGCAGCAGCGCCAACAACCTGGTGAACTTCCTCGATGCGGACGCGGTGTTCGGCACGGTGCCCAACAGCACGGTGGCCAACGTGTTCGCGAACAACACCTATCCGGAGGAGATCACGCCCATCGCACCCGCCGTCGGCATCCTGCACTACGGCACCAACGTGAACAAGATCGGGGCGCTGCGTTGCGACAACGGCACCTATAAGGTGGTCTACTTCGGCGTCGGTCCGGAGCAGATGAACAATGCCGCCGTGGGCCGTGCCATGGTGCAGCTCAGTCACGACTGGTTCTATGGCGTGGTCAGCGTGGATGAACTGGACGGTCAGCTGGCGAACGCCTTGGGACAGGCTTATCCCGTGCCGGCCTCCGACCGCATCACCATTCCGTTGAACGAGCTGACGGAAGCCGCCGAGCTGAACGTGTTCGATGCCAGTGGTCGTTGCATCCTGCGTCAGCGCGTGGGTGCGGGCGCCACGGTGATCGACATCGATGTGGCCGGCCTGGAGCCCGGCGTGTACCGTTATGCCCTGCGCTCCGTACAGGGCCTCGGCACCGCACGTGCGTTCCAAGTGATCCGCTAAGCCTGCTGCCACCCGCGGCTGACAGCCCCGCGCACCGCCTGCAAGGCCCTGGTGCGCGGGGCTGTTCCGTTGGGGACCAAGGGGAGGGAGGCGCGCTACCTTCGGCCCATGTCCGAGACCCAGACCGACGCCGCGCCTGCCACCCAGCTACCTCACAACGGGGACAAGCGGCTTTTCCTGCTTGATGCCTATGCGCTGATCTACCGCGCGTACTTCAGCTTCATCAAGGCGCCGCGCATCAACAGCCAGCGCATCAATACGAGCGCGGCCTTCGGCTTCACCCTCACCCTGCTGGACCTCATCCGGCGCGAGAAGCCCACCCACATCGCGGTCGTCTTCGACACGGCCGCCCCCACCGACCGGCACATCGAGCATGTGGAGTACAAGGCCAACCGGCAGGAGATGCCGGACGACCTGCGCAGCAACATTCCCTACATCCGCCGCATCATCGAGGCCTTCCGGATACCGGTGATCGAGAGCGATGGCTACGAGGCCGATGATGTGATCGGCACCCTCGCGAAGAAGGCCGAGCAGGAGGGCTACGTCACTTACATGGTAACCCCGGACAAGGACTTCGGGCAGCTCGTCACCGACCGGATCCTCATGTACAAGCCGGGCCGGGCTGGGGCTCCACCCGAGGTGCTCGGTCCCAAGGAGGTGTGTGCCCGTTGGGGCCTGGAGAACACGGACCAGGTGCGCGATATCCTGGGGCTGATGGGGGATGCGGTGGACAACATCCCGGGCATTCCGGGGGTGGGGGAGAAGACCGCCATGAAGCTGGTGCAGGAGTATGGCAGCCTCGAACAGGTCATCGAAAAGGCCTCGGAGATCAAGGGGAAGCTGGGGGAGAAGATCCTGGAGCACAAGGAGCAGGGCGTCCTTTCCAAGCGGCTCGCCACCATCCTCACCGATGCGCCGGTGGAACTGGAGCACGATGCCCTGCATCTCGATCCGCCCGATCAGGAGAAGATCACCGAGGTGTTCAGCGAACTGGAGTTCCGCAACCTCTTGAAGCAGGTGTTGGGCGAGGAGGCCGAGGTGAAGGTGGCCGCCGCCCCCCGATCACGCAAGAGCGATGCGTCCCAGATCGACCTCTTCGGCGGTGATGCCGAGGTGACGGATGATCCCGTGGCGGTGAAGGACCTGGCCACCATCCACACGACCAAGCATCATTACCACCTGGCCGATACGGTCGCGAAGCAGCAGGAACTGGCGGAGCAGCTGGCCACGCTGGACCGCTTCGCGTTCGATACCGAGACCACCGGTCTGGAGGAGCGCCACGCCGGCCTGGTGGGCATGAGCTTCAGCTGGAAGGCGCATGAAGGCTGGTATGTGCCGGTGCCTGCCGACGCGGAGGAGGCCAGGGCCGTGGTAGAGCGCTTCCGCCCTGTGCTGGAGAACAAGCACATCACCAAGGTGGGCCAGAACATCAAGTACGACCTGCAGGTGATGGAGAACCACGGCGTCCATCTGGACGGACCGCTCTTCGACACCATGCTGGCCCACTACCTGCTGCAACCCGATCTGCGGCACGGCATGGACTACATGGCTGAAACGGTGCTGGGATACCGGCCCGTGAGCATCACCGAGCTCATTGGTCCCAAGGGGCGCGGGCAGAAGAACATGCGCGATGTGCCGGTGGAACAGGTGGCCGAGTATGCCGCGGAGGACGCCGACATCACCTGGCAGCTCCACAACCGGTTCGCACCGAAGCTGGAGCACGATGAGCTGCAGAAGTTGTTCGAAGAGGTGGAGATGCCGCTGGTGCGCGTGCTGGCGGACATGGAACGCGAAGGCATCCGGTTGGACGTGGAGGCCCTGCACGCCTTCAGCAAGGAGCTGGGCCACGACATCGCGCACCTGAAGGACCGGATCCACACGTCCTGCGGTGTCACCGACCTGAACATCGATTCACCGAAGCAGCTCGGTGATGTCCTCTTCGACGTGCTCAAGATCGGCGGGGACAAGCCGCGGAAGACCCGCACCGGTCAGTACCAGACGAGCGAGGATGTGCTCACCGAACTGCGCGATGCGCATCCTGTCGTGCCGCTCATCCTGGAGTACCGCGCTCTGCGCAAGCTGAAGAGCACCTACGTGGACACCCTGCCCGCCATGGTGGACCCGGCCACCGGCCGTGTGCATACGAACTACCGCCAGGCGGTGGCCGCTACGGGCCGCCTCAGCAGCGAGGACCCCAACCTGCAGAACATCCCCATCCGCACTGAGAAAGGGCGCGAGATCCGGAAGGCCTTCGTGCCGCGCGACGGGCATCACGGGCTGCTCAGCGCGGACTACAGCCAGATCGAGCTACGGGTGATCGCCCACATGAGCGGCGACCGGAACATGCAGGAGGCCTTCAAGCATGGGCTGGACATCCACGCCGCCACGGCCGCCAAGGTCTTCAACGTCGACATCGCCGAGGTGACCCGGGAGCAGCGCAGCAAGGCGAAGGCGGTCAACTTCGGCATCGCCTACGGCCAGGGCGCATTCGGGCTCAGCCAGAACCTGGGCATACCACGCGCTGAGGCGAAGCAGATCATCGACGACTATTTCGCTCAGTTCCCGGGCGTGCGGGGCTACATGGATGAGCAGATCGAGTTCGCCCGCAAGCACGGGTATGTGAGGACCCTGCTCGGCCGGCGGCGCTACCTGCCCGACATCACCAGCGCCAACCAGACCGTGCGCGCCCAGGCGGAGCGCATCGCCATCAACGCCCCCATGCAGGGGACGGCAGCGGATATCATCAAGGTGGCCATGGTCCGCATCCACCGGAAGCTCACCAAGGACCGCCTGAAGAGCCGGCTGCTCCTCCAGGTCCACGACGAATTGGTGCTCGATGTGCAACATGGCGAGACCGACCACGTAAAAGCGCTCGTCAAGGAGCACATGGAAAGCGCGATGGCACTGGATGTGCCGCTTGTTGTTGACATGAACATGGGGAAAAACTGGCTTGAGGCCCACTGACCCCCGGATGGCCATGATGGACCTTTACGCCAAATCCCCCGATCTACGATGATCGCGATGCAAGCGAACAAATGGCCGGTGCTGCTGGCCCTTGTGGCCCTGTTCAGCGCCTGTGGCGGTGAACAGCCCCAGCAGGACCAACTTCAGGTGGACAACGGACAGGACAGTGCCTTGGTGGCGGACCGGATGAAGAAGACGAAGAACATCTTCTACAACATCCCCTCGCCCATGGAGACCGCCTCCCTGCTGAAGAAGGCCGGTGCGGACTACAATGGCAAGATCCTGAACGATGTGAAGAACGTGGACAAGTACACCGCCGCCAGCAAGCAGGCCCTCAACCTGGGCATCTATGGTGCGGACCTGAGCTATGCCAGTGTCTTCAACCACACCCAGGAGAGCATGTTCTACACCTCGTGCTCCAAGAAGCTGGCCGATCGCCTCGGGGTGAGCACCGCCTTCAACGACAGCACGCTGGAGGCCATGGAGCGCAGCCAGAACGACCGCGATGCCCTGTTGGACATCATCAGCGAGACCTACTGGAACGTGGATGGCTACCTGAAGGAGAACGGCCGCGACAACATCAGCGCCCTCATGATCGCCGGCGGGTGGGTGGAAGGCCTGTACATCGCCACCCAGGTCGCCAAGACGAACGATTCCCCCGAACTGCGTCAGCGCATCGCCGAGCAGAAGTATTCCCTGAAGGACCTGATCGGGCTGATCGCCTCCTACGAGGTGGATGAGCCGGCCCTGAACGGTGTGAAGGCCGACCTGGAGGCCCTGTCCGCGCTCTACGCCGACGTGGCCACCGCAACGGGTGGGGAGAGCACTGTGACCCAGGAAGGCGGTGTGACCGTCGTCGGAGGTCCGGCCGCTGTGGCCACCCTGACCGACACTCAGCTGTCCGCCATCCGGGACAAGGCCGCTGCCATCCGCAACACCTACATCAACTGACCGACGCCATGCGCAACGTTAGGACCAGCATTCTTCACGCCGTGCTCAGTGGCGCGTTCATCCTGGCGGGTACTGCGGCAACGGCCCAGTGCCGCGCCTTTGCCAAGAACAAGTGCGTGCCCGAACTGGCACCCTACAAGTTCAACGAATCGTTCAACGCCGCCCAGCTCGCTCCGGGTGAGGAGGCTGAGGTGAACCTCACGTTCTACAGCGGTCAGGAATACCGCGTGATGGTGTGCAGCCACCCCATCCTGGGCGAGGTGAACTGGAAGCTGGTGGATGCCAACAACAAGGTCATCTTCGAGAGCCTGGCCGATGAACCCAAGCACCACTTCGATCTGAAGGCCGCCAGCACCACGCAGATGCGTGTGGTGGTGTGGGTGCCCACCAAGGGCAAGAGCGACATGGTCCACGTGGGCTGCGTGGCCATCCTGGTCGGTTTCAAGGATTGATCGTACGGACGAAAAAGGAAGAGGCCCGGGCATCACCCGGGCCTCTTTGCATTTCAAGCTGTCCGTAGGACCGCGATGGCCCTCGCTTAGCGGACCACCAGACGGGCCACTTCGGAGCGGCCGCCCTGCATCACCCGCACGAAGTACACACCACCCTGCAGGTCGCCAACGGCCACCTCCATGCGCTGCTGGCCGGCCGCAGCCTGGCCTTGGTAGACCGCACGGACCAGGCGACCGGTCACATCGAGCAGGTCCACCTGCACGCGCTCTCCGGTGGAGGTGAAGATGGCCTGCGCCATGTCCTCGGCCGGGTTGGGCACCAGCACCAAGGCACCACCGGCCGCGTTCAGGGTCTCCTGTAGGCCCACGGGCATGCCGTTGATGTTGATGTCGTCGATGTACAGGTTGTTCCCGCCATTGCTTTCGAATTCGAACTTGAACCGGAAGCGCGACGTGTGGAAGCTCGTGCTCACGTTCTCCACCACGGAATACCCCCACTGATCGGGGCCGTTGGGCACGAAAGAGGAAGTGGTGTTCGGTGCGGTGACCAACACGTTGGTGGAGGTGTTGCTTGCGCGGAGCGTTTTGCGCAGGCTCCAAGTGGTACCGCAGTTGCTGCTCACATACACGCGCAGCAGGTCATCGTTCGAGTTGGAACGACGGGCATAGGCGTACCGGAAGGAGATCTGTACATCCGTGGCATCGCTCATGTCAAAGGTGGAGGAGACCAGCTCGTCCTTGCGGCCCGACATGGAGCTTTGGTTGAGGATGCGCACGCTCTGGGCGCCGGTGTAGGCCGCTGCGGTGGTGGGCACGAAGGTGTTGTCGTTGTTCGGGTTGCTCACCGACCACATGTCCGAAGGGAAGCTGGACATGGGCTCAAAGCCTTCCGTGAACGGCACGGGCATGCCGGGATCGGCCAGCACGGTGATGTAGCTGTTCGCCGTGCTGGACAGGGTGTTTGAACCATCGCTTACCGTCAACGAGACGGGGTAGATGCCCGGCGTGGTGTAGGTGACCTCGGGATTCGGGTCGGAGCTGGAGGAGGGTGTGCCTCCAGGGAAGTTCCACGTGCGGGACGTCACGCCATGATAGCTCTGGTCCGTGTAGGTCACGGTGGTGCCCGCGCAGACCAATTGTGAAGTGCCGCTGAACTCGGCCGCGCAGAGGATGGGCGTTCCGGAGACCCCGGTGGCCGTCAGGTTGCTGGCCGTCCAGAGCTGGTTGCGCTGTGCGGTACCGGAGTTGAGGGCTGCGAGCATGCGCACCTTCTGACCCTCGGTGAACATCTTGGAACAGTAGGAGTACTCCATGTAGTTCTCCACGTTGTCCACCGGGGAACCGCAGGTGGCACCATTCACATTGCAGCTGGTCCAGCCGATCGTGTTCGGCGTGTCGTTCACGCCATCATCGTCACTACAGTTCGTGCTCAGTCCGGGCTCATTCGTGTTCCCCCAAGTGTGCGCCAGGTTGATCCAGTGGCCCACTTCGTGCGTCAGCGTGCGGGAGCGCGAGGGGCTGCCGGTACCGATGCTCCCGGTGTAATTGTGCAACAGTACAATGCCATCACCCTGGGGCCAACTGGCCACCGCACCAGGCCGGTAGGTATAGCCCGCAGCCCCATCCGCCGAGGCGGCCACCCACACGTTCAAGTATTTGTTCCGCGGCCATTGGATCAGGTCCTTCATGGTCTGCGACCCGTCATTGGTCAGCGTGGACACCGTGCGTGTGATGCCTTTGGTGCAGTTGCCCTGGGGGTCCTTGCGGGCCAGTCGGAACTCCACACCCACATCGGCCACGATGCCCAGGAAGGCATCGTTCACGTTCTGCCAATCGGCGTTCAGGCGGTTGAAGTCCTCGTTGAGGACGCGCATGGCATCGTAGATCTGCTCATCGCTGATGTTCTCCGGTCCATTGTTATGGATGATGTGGAACACCACGGGGATGATGTAGGCCGTGCCCCCTTTCGGAGCCCCTTCGAATTCACGCGTGAAGTTCTCGAGCTCAGCGTCGGCCTCCGCGATCCGGGCCAATTGGACCGGATCGTTGTGATGGAAGCGCTCCAGCCGGTGGAGCTCGTTCGCACCACAAGGGTGCACATCGGTCTGTTGGGCGGACAGGGCTGTGGCAAGCGTCAGGCCTGCGAGCACGGCCAAGTAGCGTATCGTCATGTCGGTCAGGGTTCCAGGAAAAGAGGGTTGCAGGTTCGGTAAAACTACTCATCCCAAGAGCCGCCATTGGTCACGGTCGCGTCGATCATTGGTCGCAAGCTGGTTATCCTGAGCCGGGAACAGGGCTGGGTTGCGTTCGTCAACTTTTCCACGGGATGAACGATCGGGTGTGCCGATGGGACAAAATGATCGACGAAGGCCGATCACTCCACCACCAACCGAGTGCTCAGCATGCCCTCTGGATCGCGAAGGACCACCATGTAAAGGCCAGCCCGGAGGTCGGAAAGACCCAGTTCCATCCGTTGCTCGGTGCCGGCCAGAGCGACCGTGGAGGTCCGATGCACGATCCTGCCGGTGGCATCCACGACCTCCATCACTTGGGTCCCGCTCTGCGCGGCCCGCCAGGTCAGCACCGTTGAACCGGTCGCCGGGTTCGGTACAGCAGCAAGAACTTGGCCCGGCTCCTGATCGATCGTGCCGATGCCCACAGGGGCGCCGTTGATGTTGATGTCGTCCAGGTAGAATGCATTCCCACCACCGCTGGTGAACTCGAACTTCACCCGTAGGTCGGCCACATGGTAGGCCTCGCTGATGTTGTCCACCAGGCTGAAGCCCCATTGGTCGGGGCCGTTCGGTACGAAGGTGCCGGAGATCTGGTCGCCACCCGTGGTGAGGATATTGGAGACCGTGTTGGTGGCCCGGAGCACCTTGCGCATGCTCCAGCTGGCCCCGCAGTTGTTGCTGACATAGACCCGCAGGGCATCGTCGTTGCCGGCCGTGCGCCGCACGAACGCATACCGGAAGGAGATCTGGATGTCCTCCGCCAAGCTCATGTCATAGGTGGAGGAGATGAGCGCGTCCACACGTCCGGCCTGTGCTGGGGTGTTCAGCAGGCGGACGCTTTGGCTGCCGGTGTAGGCTGCTGTTGAGGTGATGTTGAACCCGCCATCGGTATCAGGGTCCACCACGGACCATCCCCCTTCATTCAGTCCAGCCTCGAAGCCCTCCACCAAGGGAACGGCGGCCCCGGGGTCAGGGAGCACGGTGATGAAGGCAGGCTCCACGGCCTCGAGCGTGGCATTGCCATCGCTCACCTGCAGGGATACGGGGTAGGTACCGGGCTCGGTGTAGACCACGGTGGCCTGAAGGCCATCCGCCGTGGCCGGTTCACCACCTGAGAAGGTCCACAGGCGTTGTTGCACGCCGTTGAAACTGAGGTCGGTGAAATTGATCGGAGTGCCCGCGCAGACCTCCCGTCGGTCGGCCTCGAAGCGGGCCTCGCACAGGATGCCAGGCCCGGATACACCGGTGGCCACCAGGTTCTCCGGCTGCCACAGCTGGTCGCGCTGGGCGATGGAGGAGGTCAAAGCGGCGAGCATCCGGTCGCTCTGACCCACAGTGAACATCTTGTTGCAGTAGGCATACTCCATGTAGTTCTCCACGTTGTCCAACGCAGAGCCACACGACGAGCCGCTGAGCACGCAACTGGTCCATCCCACGGTCAGCGGCGTATCCTCCACCTCGTCATCCTCGGCGCAGTTCGAGGGCAGCCCAGGTTCATTGCTGTCGCCCCAGCAATGCATCAGGTTCAGCCAATGGCCCACCTCATGGGTGAGCACATGCGAGCGGAACGCTGAACTGGTCCCGATGCTGCCCACGTAATCACTGCGCACCACGATGCCGTCCGCTTCAGGCCAGTTGTCCAGCCAGGTCGGATAGTAAGTGTATCCGGCGGCGCCGGATGCATCCGAGCATACCCATACGTTCATGTACATGTCCCGCGGCCATTGGATCAGCTGGGTCATGTCGAAGTCGCCAGCGAAGGTGGCGTTCGACACGGTTCGGGTGATGCCGTTGGTACAGTTGCCGAAAGGGTCCAGTTGGGCCAGCCGGAACTCGATGCCCACATCGGCCACCCGGTCCAGGAACTCGGGTCGCACGTTCATCCAATCGGAGTTCTGTCGGTTGAAATCCTCGTTCAGCACGCGCACTGCATCCGTGATCTGGGCATCACTGATGTTCTCGATGCCGTTGGCGTGGATGACGTGGAAGACCACCGGGATCACGAACGGTCCACCACCACCGCGGGACGGGTCGGCGAGGTGGGCGGCCAGGCGCGCCTTGGCCGCTGCGGCCTGCTGCCGAGAACCGGGCCGTAGCAATTCCATGCGGTCCAGCATCTCCGGGTCGTTCGCACGGCAGTTGAACCCATCGTCCTGTGCGCGGACGGCGGTGAGTGCGCACGCGAGGAGCGCAAGGGACAGGAAGGACTTGAACATGGGGCAACGAGGGTGCTGCAAGGTAAACCAAGGCGCACAGGCGCATGTTCGCCACGCCTTGCCCAAGCGCTGCCGTTCGTTGGAAGGCCGTGCCGCTCTCAGCCCAGCGCCTGGCGGAGGTCCTCCACCAGGTCCTCGGCATCCTCCAGGCCCACGCTGAGCCGAATCAGCGTATCGGCCAGGCCGTTCCGCAGACGCTCTTCCCGGGGAATGCTCGCATGCGTCATGCTCGCCGGGTGGCCCAGCAGCGATTCCACGCCGCCGAGGCTCTCGGCGAGGGAGAACAGCTTGGTGCTGCTCAGCACGCGCTTGGCATCGTCCATGCTGTCGCCCTTCAGGGTGAAGCTGATCATGCCGCCGAAGCCGCGCATCTGCCGCTTGGCCACCTCATGGTTGGGGTGCGTGGGCAGTCCGGGCCAGTACACCTTGTCCACCTTGGGATGGGAGGTCAGGTAGTCGGCGATCACCCGGCCGTTCTCACAGTGCCGCTGCATCCGCAGGTGCAGGGTCTTCAGGCCACGCAGCACCAGGAAGCAGTCCATCGGTCCGGGGGTGGCCCCGCTGCTGTTCTGGATGAAGGCGAGCCGCTCGGCCAGTGCATCGTCGTTCACCACCAGGGCGCCCATCACCACATCGCTGTGGCCGCCGAGGTACTTGGTCACGCTGTGCATCACCAGGTCGGCGCCCAGGTCCAGCGGGTTCTGCAGGTAGGGGCTGGCAAAGGTGTTGTCCACGCCGAAGAGGCAGCCGTGCTTCTTCGCGATGGCGGCCAGCGCTGCGATGTCCACGATCCGCAGCAGCGGATTGGTCGGTGTTTCGGTCCAGATGAGCTTGGTGTTCGGCGTCATGGCCTCCTCCACGTTGCGGAGGTCGCCCATGTCCACGAACCGGAACTTCACCCCATACCCTTCGAAGATCTTGGTGAAGAGGCGATAGGTGCCGCCGTACAGGTCGTTGGTGCTCACCACCTCATCCCCGGGCTTCAGCAGCTTGCAGATGGCGTCGATGCTGGCCATGCCGGTGGCGAAGCAGAGGCCGTGCCTGCCGTTCTCCAGGGCCGCCAGGGCGTTCTGGAGCGCTGTGCGGGTGGGATTGTGCGTACGGCTGTACTCGTATCCTTTGTGATCGCCCGGCGCCGCCTGCACGTAGGTGCTGGTCTGGTAGATGGGCGTCATGATGGCGCCGGTGGTGGGGTCGGGTTCCACACCTGCGTGGATGGCCTTCGTGCCGAACTTCATGGGGGTCAGTGGATGAGCTGGCGAAGGTACGCGGCCCGGTTCACGCTTCCGGTATGACCGGCAGGCCGGGCCTGGCCCGGTATCTTCGCCCCCGGTCCGCACGCGGACCATCACGGGCACCGTTCGTCGCATCCATGGACCGCATTGCACGCGCGCATCTCGCCCTGTTCGCGGTCAACTTCATCTACGGGGTGAACTACGTGGTGGCCAAGGGGCTCATGCCCCAGGTCATCGGCCCGTCGGGCTTCATCCTGCTGCGGGTGGCGGGCGCCCTGCTGCTCTTCTGGATGGCGTGGGCCTTCAGGCCTGAACGCATCGACTGGAGCGATCTGGGCCGGCTGGCGCTGTGCGCGCTGTTCGGGGTGGCGGTGAATCAGCTCATGTTCTTCCACGGATTGATGCGGACCACCCCGATCAATGCCAGCATCATCATGGTGGCCACCCCCATCCTGGTGCTGGTGCTTGCCGCGGTCCTCATCGGTGAACGCATCACGCAACGAAAGGTGCTGGGTGTGGCGCTGGGTGCCGGGGGCGCCCTCACGCTCATCTTCCTGAAACCGTCGGCGGCCGGCCAGTCCGGATCCACCCTCGGCGACCTCTTCATCCTCATCAACGCCACCTCGTACGGGCTCTACCTCGTGATGGTGAAGCCGCTGATGCGGAAGTACCGCGCGGTCACCGTGATGGCCTGGTCGTTCCTGATCGGGAGCATCCTTGTGCTGCCCTTCGGATGGACCGAGCTGGCGGCCGTGCAGTGGTCCGTACTGACCCCCGCCTTGTGGAGCGCCCTCTTGTTCGTGGTGGTGATGGTCACCTTCGTGGCCTACCTGCTCAACACCTGGGCCCTGGGGGTGGTCTCGCCCAGCGTGGTGGGCACCTACATCTACATGCAGCCGCTGCTGGCCGCGTTGTTCACCTGGGTGTTCGTCCAGGTGGGGGCCGATCGCCTGGGCATCCCGGGCCACTATGACGCCACCCTGGGCTGGCCACAGCTCCTTTGCGCAGCGGCGATCTTCATCGGCGTGCATCTGGTGAGCCGCGCCGATCGTGACCGTTGAACGGCGCTTGATCGCTGCACCTACATTTGCCGCCTCTGCAACGCATGTTACGCTCCATGACCGGATTTGGCCGCGCTGAAGGCGTGGTGAAGGACCGCAAGGTCACAGTGGAGGTGCGTTCGCTCAACAGCAAGCAGCTCGACCTGCTGGTGAAGGTCCCCTCCCTGCTCAAGGAGCGGGAGGTGGAGGTCCGCCAATGGGCCGGTGAACAGCTGGTGCGCGGCAAGGCCGAACTGACCATCGGCATCGAGCAGCATGCGCAGAAGCGCACCACCTTCGACAAGGCCCTGATCCAGGCCTACTACGCCGAACTGAGCGCGATCGCACAGGAGATCGCACCGGACCATCGGACCGACCTGCTGGCCCAGGTGCTGCGCTTGCCGGAGGTGACCACCACCACCACCGACCGGGTGGATGAGGAGGAGTGGACCGTGGTGATGGGCCTGGTGCGTCAGGCGGTGGAGGCCTTCGATCGCTTCCGGTCCAGTGAAGGCGGCCGCCTGGCCCAGGAACTGGGTCAGCGGGTCTTGCTGATCGGGCAGCTGCTGGAGGAGGTGGAGACCCTGGACCAGGGCCGGGCCGACCGTACACGCGAGAAGCTCCGCGCCCGGTTGGCCGAACTGCAGGTGTCCGTGGACCACGACCGCTTCGAGCAGGAACTGGTCTACTACCTCGAGAAGATGGACCTTACCGAGGAGCGGGTCCGCCTCCGCTCGCACTGCACCTACTTCATGGAGACCATGGAGAAGGATGAGCACCAGGGGCGCAAGCTCGGGTTCATCGCGCAGGAGATGGGACGGGAGATCAACACGCTCGGGTCGAAGGCGAACGATGCGACCGTGCAGCGCTTGGTGGTGCGGATGAAGGATGAGCTGGAGAAGATCAAGGAGCAGGTGCTGAACGTGCTTTGAACGGCCCATGGACGAACCTCGTGGCAAGTGCGTGATCCTATCGGCCCCCTCCGGTGCCGGCAAGACCACCATCGTGAAACACCTGCTTGCCCAGGACCTCGGGCTGGCCTTCAGCGTGAGCGCCACCACGCGTGCGCCACGCAACGGTGAGGTGCATGGCCGCGACTACTACTTCCTTTCCGAGGCAGAGTTCCGTGGCAGCATCGAGGCCGGTGAGTTCGTGGAATGGGAGGAGGTGTATCCCGGCCGGTTCTACGGGACCTATCGCAGCGAGGTGGAGCGCATCTGGGCTGAAGGGCACCATGCCATCTTCGATATTGATGTGGTCGGTGGCCTGGACCTGAAGGAGATCTACCAGACCAGGGCGCTGGCCCTCTTCGTGGCACCGCCATCGGTGGAGGCCCTTGAGCAGCGCCTGCGGGAGCGGGGCACGGAAAGCCCCGAGACCCTGAAGGTGCGCATCGACAAGGCCGTGCATGAGCTGGACTTTGTGGACCGCTTCGATGCCACCATCGTCAACGACGACCTGGACAAGGCCTGTGACGAGGCTGTTTCATTGGTCCGCAGATTCCTCCACTGATGCACATCGGCTGCCTGTTCGGGACCTTCGATCCCCCGCATCGCGCCCATGTGGGCATCGCCGACCACATGCGCCGTACGCAGGGCCTGGACCAGGTGTGGCTGGTGGTGACGCCCCAGAACCCCTTCAAGGTCGAGGCCCAGATCAGTCCGGATGCGCACCGCCTGGCCATGGTGCGCCTTGCGGTGGCCGGCCAGGAGGGCCTGGTCGCCAGTGGCTTCGAGCTGGACCTGCCCCGTCCGAACTATACCGCCGAGACCCTTCGGTTCATGCGCCAGCGCTGGCCCGACCACCGCTTCGACCTGATCGTGGGCAGCGACAACCTGGCCGTGTTCCACCGGTGGCGGTCACCGGATGAGATCTTGGAGCACCATGGGCTGCTGGTCTATCCGCGCGAAGGGTTCAAGGACCATCTGGGCAGCACGATCTACCACGGCCATCCAGGCATCAAGATCGTGACCGATGCGCCCGTGATGCCCATTTCGGCCACCCGCATCCGGGAGGACATCCGCGCCTGGCGTCCGGTGGAGGACCGTGTGGCGCCGGCGGTGCTGAGCTACATCCGCCAGCACGGCCTCTACCTTCATTGAACGGGTGCGCCGTCCATCACCCGGGCGGCATGCATCAGGTGGTCGTGAAGCACCTTCACGGCCCGCTCGAAGCCCAGCTCGTTCACCACGTGCAGGTCGCACAGGTGGCGGTAGGGCAGGAGGTAATTGCGGTAGGCGGGGAGCACGTGGTTCTCCCATTGGTAGAGGATCTCCTCGGGCCCGTAGCCGCGCTCCTTCGCGTCGCGCCGCAGCCGTCGATCGAGCTGTGCCCCTTCGCTGGCGTCGATGAACACGCGCAGGTCGAACAATTCGCGGATGCCTTCGTGATGCAGCACGAACAGGCCTTCCACCAGGATCACGGGGGCGGGCCGCAGTTCGATCAGGGCCGGTTCCTTCCCTTCCTGGTTGAAGGTGTACTCCTTGCGCAGGATCGGCTCACCGGCCAGCAGGCGCTGCAGGTCGCGTGCCAGGCCATCGAGGTCCACGGCCGTTGGCAGGTCGAAGTTCACCTTGCCGTTGGGGTCCACGGCCTGCGCCTCCTTCGGATGGTAGTAGTCGTCCTGCGAGATCACGCAGACGCTCCCTTCGGGAAGGCTGTTGCGCAGGGCACGCACCAGGCTGGTCTTGCCCGATCCGCTCCCTCCGGCCACACCCACGAGGTAGGCTCCCCGATGCATCGTGAGCAAAAATAGGGCGCAGGACCCATGCGGAAGGGCGGTGGTGGGCGGTCCTCAGTGACTTTGGCACGGGGCTTGGAAAACACCTTTCACAACCCAACCTCAACGACCATGAACGCCCCGATCGACATCTACCGCGCCCTGAAGAGCAAAGCCCGTCGGCTGCTGTTGGCCGGCGATCTGGACCGTTACCTGCTCACCCTGCGTCGCATGCACGAGCTGCGCCGCTCCGGGGGCACCGCCATGGCCTGAACCCACGGCCGATCGTTCCGCAACCCCCTGCCCGTCAGGAGGGCACGGGAAATTTCAGCCGGGTTGGATCTTTTTGCCGGAGGGTGCCGTACAAGGCCCCATGACGAAGAAGGACAAGATCGCCTTCATTAAAAGCAGCAAGCGCAAAACGCACGTGTACCAGGACCTGAACCGGTATACGGACGAGCAGCTGAACGGTGTGATCCGGGAGATCGTGCAGGGGCTGATCCGCGAGAGCGAGATCATCGCCAATGCCTACATCAACGGATACCGGTAGGATGCCCATGCGTGCGCACTGCTGAAGGCAGGGACCCACAGGTAACAAGGCCTCGCACCCGTTGCGGGGCTTTGTTACATCCGGCCCTTTCGTTCAGAACAGGAACGAGAACCCGTTCTCCCAGCGATAGTTCAGCTCCGGGATGCCCGGCGCCATCCGCGTATCCTTCTGCAGGTTGATGCGGGTCTCCAATCCGAAACGCTCGGTTGCCCGTATGCGGAACTGCCCCTCCACGGCCACCCGGTGGTCGGAGGCGTCGGCCACCTTGGGTTGGTAGTACACCACACTGGTGAACTGCATGTGCGGCTCCCACTTGAACGCCACGGAGAGGTAGCTGCTGGAGCGCCCGGTGTTCTCCATGATGTCGTTCACGCGGTCCACCTCGTGCTCGAAGAGCAGCGAAGTGCCCAGGGCCAGGCGGAAGATGTCCCCATTGCGCACCACGAACCGCGGTCCGACCCCGATCATCCAGCGGCCGTCGATCCGCAGGGGTTTGTTGTACTGGAGCTGGGTGTAGGCCTCCATGCTCCAAGGCCCGCCCGGCCAGGCCTGGTTGTACCGCAGGTGCTGGAACCCGGTGTTGCGGAAGGCATTGGTCTCCACGCGGTCCACGGTGAAGTCGGTGATGAAGAAGGCGCTGTGCCGGTCCCTGACGTACTGCACCCCTCCGTTGGCTCCCAGTGCGATGCTCCGCTGGGTGTTCTCCGTGACGCTGTACCGGAAGGTGGCGAACCCGCTCCAGCGTGCCGTATCGTTGTTGAACCGCTTGTTCTCGATGTTCACCACCTGGGCCAGGGCGGCCTGTCCACAGAGGATCAGGAGCAGGATGGTCAGTGCGCGCATGGGGCCGCGAAGATCGGTCGTCCCATCGGCGCGACGAAGTTGCCCGGTGAGCGTACTTTCGGTGCATGAGCCGTTTTCCGACCAAGCGCTGGCGGTTGAAGCCCGCTGCGGACCCCGCCGCCGTGGCCGCATTGACGCACGACCGCTGCCCGGATGTGGTAGCCAGGTTGCTGGTCCAGCGCGGGATCACCCACCCCGAAGCCGCCTCGGAGTTCTTCCGGCCGGCGCTCGCCCAATTGCATGACCCCTTCCTCATGGCCGACATGGACAAGGCCGTTGAGCGACTTGAACGGGCCTTGGGCGACCAGGAGCGGATCATGGTCTATGGGGATTACGATGTGGATGGCACCACGGCGGTGGCGCTGGTATGCTCCTTCCTCAGCCGCTTCACGGGCAACTACTCCTTCTACATCCCCGATCGCTACGCCGAGGGCTATGGCATTTCCTTCCGGGGGATCGACAAGGCCGTGGAGGAGGGGGCCACGTTGATCATCGCCCTCGATTGCGGGATCAAGTCCATCGACAAGGTGGCCTATGCGGCCGAACGCGGCGTGGACATGATCATCTGCGACCACCACCGGCCGGGACCCGAACTGCCGGCGGCCGTGGCCGTGCTCGACCCCAAGCGCGCGGACTGCCCCTATCCCTTCAAGGAACTGAGCGGTTGCGGCATCGGCTTCAAGCTGATGCAAGCCCTGGCCCAGCACAATAACATGCCGGTGACGGACCTGGTACCGCTGCTGGACCTGGTGGCGGTGAGCACCGCCTGTGACATCGTGCCGGTGAACGGTGAGAACCGGGTGCTGACCCACTTCGGGCTGAAGCAGTTGAACGCTGATGTGCGGCCCGCCTTCCAGGCCATGAAGCAGATGGCCAACGTGCGGCGACCCCTCACGGTCACCGATCTGGTGTTCACCATCGGACCTCGCATCAACGCCGCAGGGCGCATCGAGCATGGCCGGCTCGCCGTTGAGCTGCTGCTGGCGCATGACATGCAGCAGGCCGAGGGGTCCGCGGTGCGCGTGGATGGCAACAACCTGCAGCGGCAGCAACTGGACAAGGAGACGACCTTGGAGGCGCTGGAGCACATCGCCAGTGATGCCGCACTGCGGGAGGCCTGGAGCACGGTGGTCTTCAACGAGGACTGGCACAAAGGGGTGATCGGCATCGTGGCGTCGCGGTTGGTGGAGCGTCACTACCGCCCCACGGTGGTGCTGACGCAGAGCCAGGGCAAGGCGGTGGGGTCGGCGCGCAGCGTGAAGGGCTTTGATGTCTACGAGGCCATCAGTGCCTGCAGTGATCTGCTGGAACAGTTCGGCGGGCACATGTATGCCGCCGGTTTGACGATGCCCCTGGAGAACGTGGAGGCCTTCCGGCAGCGGTTCGAGGAGGTGGTGCGCGGCACCATCGAGCCCCACATGCGCGTGCCCGAGGAGGAGGTGGATGTGGAGATCGCGCTCCACGACATTGATGACCGGTTGGTGCGGATCCTCCAGCACATGGCCCCCTTCGGGCCGGCGAACATGCGGCCGGTCTTCCTGACACGGGGTGTGGTGTGCACCGGCCAACCGCGCATCGTGGGAGAGGACCACCTGAAATTGGTGGTGACCGATCCCGCCGATCCACGACGCTCACTGGAGGCCATCGCCTTCAAGCAGGCCCACCACATGGACCTGGTGCGGAGCGGAGCCCCGTTCAGCATCCTCTACACCATTGAGGAGAACGAGTGGAACGGCCGGCACACGGTGCAATTGAACATCAAGGACATCAAGCCGGGTGTGGATGTGGAGGTGGCCGATGGCGGAAGGTCCACCCTGGTGCAGGACCTGGCCCATTGAACAGGGCATGAAGGACAACGCGCAACAGGAGAGCCCAGGGCGCCCGGTCAAGGTCATTGTGCCCATATCGGTCCTTTGGGGGAAGGCTGCCCTTCGGATCAGGCTGAGCACCTTTGTGGCATGATCAAGGCGATGGATGACGAGCACTTCATGCGCCACGCCCTGCGCGAGGCGGAGCAGGCGTTCAAGGCGGACGAGGTGCCTGTTGGGGTGGTCATCGTATGCGCGGACCGCATCATCGCACGTGCGCACAACCTCACCGAACGGTTGAACGATGTGACGGCCCATGCCGAGATGCAGGCCATCACCGCGGCGGCGGAACATCTTGGTGGCAAGTACCTGAAGGATTGCACCCTGTATGTGACGCTGGAGCCCTGTGTGATGTGTGCGGGAGCGCTCCACTGGGCCCAGTTGGGGCGCGTGGTGTTCGGCGCCTTTGATGAGAAGGCCGGTTACCGCCGTATTGGCGGTCGGCTGCTGCACCCGAAGACGCAGGTCACGGGCGGTGTGCTCGAGGCCGAATGCGCGGACCTGATGAAGGCCTTCTTCCGGAAGAAGCGTTCCCTCTGAACACCGGGTTCCTGGTCGTTCAGGGCCTGTCCTACGGCAGTTGTTCGTCGCGCGTCAGCGTGGGGACCACACCACCGATGTTGAGCAGGATCAGATCGCGGTCGTTGCCACCACCCGTGTAGAGGATCTCCCCATCCATGGTGACATCCTGCTGGTGATAACCCGGGGCTGATGCGTTCGTGGGCACGACCCCGCCCACGGCGCTCAGGATCGGGTCGCGATCGTTGTCCTCACCTGTGTAGCGCAACACATCATCGCGGAGCACATTGCCTGCCCAGAGCAGCATGCGTGATACATCTGTCCGGCGTGCATCCGTTCCGTAGGTCGCTGTGGCCGCATGGGTCAGATCGATGTTCGCCGCCGTTCCGCTCAGGGCCACCGTAGCAGCGGTCATGCAGCCCAGGTGGTTCCGATGACGCACCGCCACGTGATAATTCCCCGCAGTGGCCGCGAAGGTCACCGGCGAAACACCGTCCTTGTCCACCACATCACCATCGCGCTGCACCAGGGCGGCACGGGTCGCGACAATGGTCGTTGGAGCGCTGGCATTGCGGAGTTCGAGCAGCACCCAGTCCACGATGGCATTATCGCCCGTAACGGCCAGAACGGCTGCATCCGTGGTCTCACCAGTGACCGGACCTGCCGTGCGCATGCCGAGCGAAGTGAACGGCTCGCTGAGTGGCAGCAGCCCTTCCGCACGCAGGTCATCGCGCATGCGATCGGTGCCCGGGTCGTAAGGGCCTTGCAGCATCAGGTCCACGGCCACACGCACACCGTTGCTCTCCACCACCACGTTGTCCAGGTAGAGCCAATTGCCATAGTCATTGATGCCCGTGAACCGGACCATCACGGAGCCGCCGTCGTAGGTGCTCAGGTCGATATCGTTCAGGCGCCATTGCGAGCAGTTCGTGGGGGTCCACGATGATGCGAAGGGCGGTGCGGTGGCCAGTACGGGACCGCTTTGTTCGAACACGGTGGACCAAGTGGCGCCGCAATCGCCGCTGACCTCCACCCGCAGGCCGTCCTCATACCCCGCGCCATACATCGCATAGGCATGGTGGAACTTCAGTCGGGTGCCGGCTGAAGGACCAAGGTCCACGACCGGCGAGATCAAGCGGTCCTCCTGGCCGATGCTGACATAGCCGTAGTAGTTGATGGACCAGGCACGGCTGCTGGCACAAAGCGCTCCATTGGTGAGCTGGGTGGTGCCCCAGGTGATGCCACTATCCGGGTTCTTCAGGGTCCAACCCGCCGGCGTAGCGCTACCACCTTCCACGTCCTGGGTGTAGGTCGCCGGCATGACCATGGCCGCAGTCGGGCTTACCGATCGTGTTTGTTGGTCGTTCGCGGTGAGCTGGTCTCCCGGCAATACGGTGGAGACCACGAATGTGAACGGTCCGCTTCCTGTGAACTGGGCCCCTTGACTGAAGGTGAACGTGGCCAGCGTGCTCGCACCGATCGTGCCGGTGAAGGTCTCGGTGACCGGCGTACCTCCGTTCACGCTGTAAGAGACCGGGAAGTTGCTCTGAGGTTCTGAACCATAGTTGCGGATCTGCACCACCACGGCCACCGGCTCATCGAGGCAGGTGAAGGGGTCCTCAGCAGGGGAAACGATGGAGTGAACCCCCACGTTGTTGGGCACCGGCAAGTCGAAGGCCTCGCTTTGGTCGGTGCGGCTGGTGGTCGAACCCTGGTTGGCACTTGCGCCCAGACCGCGCCGGGCGAAAGCTGCCCAGATGTAGGGCTGGTTCACCCCGCCGTTGTTGATCTGATCGGCCAGCAGGATGGCGTCGCGGCCATCCACGAAGCCGGGGTTGCATGGCGTCAGCTTCAGGCCATCGATCACCAGCTGCATGGCGATGTTGTTGCCGCCGGTACCGTTGTAGATGTCCGGATCGAAGCCGTACACACCGATCAGTTCCCAGGTCATCTCCCACAGCATGGTGCACCAAACAAAACCGACACCGTGGGGTGCGGGTAGGGCCGTGTTGTTCGTGCTGGCATAGGTGTAGTTGTTCACACCGAAGTTCGTGCTGTAGGGTGCCGGCCGGATGCCAGCGCCGGTGGTGGGTTGCCCCAGTGCGTAGGTGCCGATGCCACGCCCCATGGGGCCGGTATCCCCCGTCCTCATGGTCATCACCAGGCTGAAGAAATCGCTCCAGCCCTCGCCCATCTGCTCGTTGTTGCCCAGGCAGCTTGTGTTGGACGGACCGCCCACCAGCCGGTTGCTGATGCCGTGACCATACTCGTGGGCGATGATGCCGTTGTCCAGGTCGCTCGTGCGGTCGGGGTTGGGTTGGGTCCACACATACATCTGCATGCGGGGATTGCTCCCGTCCGGTGGTGTGCCGAAGTTGGCGTTGTTCGTGCCACTGCCATCCAGTGCATCGGCGAACACGAAATCATTGCCCGCCCCGCCACGTCCGTAGTTGTTCTGCTGGAAGTTGCCGGACACTTCATCGAAACCGTACTGGTACCAGACATCGTGCATCAGGTTGTTCCAGTAGAACAGGTTGGTGATGGCCGCGCTCTGGTAGTTGGAGGGTGTCTGGGTCAGGTTGATGGGGAAGTCGAAGTCGAGGTTCGCGCCGCCATCCGGGCTGAAACCACCGGTGTTGTTGGCATCGGTGTCCTCCTGGGCCTGCACGTTGTTCCCCTTGGTGATGGTGTGTTCCGCACCAGCGGCTCCATTGGTGTCATGCCAGCCATAGGGTGAAGCGATATCTCCGTCGAGCCAAGGTGCGTTCTCCAGTGTGCGTCCACCATGGCTGGGGCTCTCCAAGGGCCAGGCGTACACATTGTAGTCGTTGGGAGCTGCGGGAGCCGCCGGTGCGGATGGCGCTGCTGCAGGAGCGCCCTCAGCATGGTCGTGGTTGAAGGCGCACTGGCTCACCCAATCGTTCCGCTCCAGTTCAAGGCCTGTCTCCGCATCGATGCGCACGTTCCACCAGTGGCTGCCATCGGGCGTGTAGTGGTTCACGTTCCACGCCAGCCGGAGCAGATCACCCTGTGGAACGAAGTAGAGTTGAACCGTCATCTCGGTGCCTCCGGTGCCCGAGCCGTCATACCGGAAGCGTCGTCCGCCTTCCTCTGCAGCGATCAGGGCAGGGGGCGGGGTCCCGGGCAGTGTGCGGGAAAGGACAGTGGCCAAGGCTTGCCCGGCCGTGACCTTCGGTTCGGTGGTGTTGGCCCGCTTGGCCAGGCGTGGCCAGCTTCCATTGTTCACGCGCAGCACTTCGCCCCCTGCCCCCCGGTGGATGGCCAGATCGCCGTTCCAGATCTCGATGCCCTGCCAGCGCTGGCGCATGTAGAGGTGGCGGACCCCGTTGTGGGCGGTGGTGTACTCATCCTTCATCACCAGATCGGACAGGTCCTGTTCCAGGTATCCCGCACGGGTCAGCGTGGCGCGGACATCGGCGGGGAGGTCCGCCTTCCGGTCCTGGGCGCTGGTAAGGCTTGGCAGAAGGGCAAGAAAGAATCCGGGAAGAAGGGTGCGGAGGAGCATGGAGCGGGGCTGAGTGCAGGCAAAGTACCCCTTGAACAACGCACGAGGCAAGTTGGTGCGGGCGCATGGTAGGGATCCCACCGGATGTCTCGCGATGTGTTCGTGGTCGGGACGGGTGGGTGGCGGGGCTACTTTTGTGCCCGCTCCGGTCGCTGTTGACCGGGCATGACCGAACCCGTTAGAACCATGTATCCAGCAGAGCTCGTAGCCCCGATGAAGACCGACCTCACCACGGCCGGCTTCCAGGAACTCCATACCCCCGATCAAGTGGACAAGGCCCTCACCCAGCCCGGTACCGTATTGTGCGTGGTGAACAGTGTGTGCGGCTGTGCGGCCGGTGCTGCACGCCCCGGCGTGAAGCTGAGCCTCAAGGGCGGCAAGCGTCCCGACCACCTGGTGACGGTCTTTGCCGGGGTGGACACCGATGCGGTGATCCAGGCCCGTAAGCATTTCCTGCCTTATCCGCCCAGCAGCCCGGCCATGGCGCTGTTCAAGGATGGCAAGCTGGTGCATTTCTTGGAGCGCCACCACATCGAGGGCCGCAGTGCCGAAATGATCGCGGACAACTTGATGATGGCCTACGACGAGTTCTGCTGACAAAGGTCTTCGTTGAGAAAGCGGGAAACCCCGTCAGGCATTCCTGACGGGGTTTCCCGTTCAAGGGCCGCTCGCGGAGCATGCGATCGGACTACCACCCCTTGACCCACCGCGTTGCCTGGTGGCTGCCGCCGCCCCAATGCACCCGCAGCACATAGGTGCCCGTGGGAAGATCGGTGATGGGCAGTTCGACGGTGTGGGAGCCCCCCCGCACGGTGCGGCCCGTGGCATCGAACAGATGCATACTGGCTGGCTTTTCGTCGTGCCGCAGGCGCAACGTGCTGGCATCGGCCATCAGGTGCAGCCCGGGCCTCGTGTGTGTGTTGATGCCGGTTCCAACACGGGAGTGGATGCGCACCAGGTTCGCGTGCGAAGCACCGTCGAAGGTGGTGAAGGTGCCGCCCACGATCAGGTTGCCATCCGGCAATTGAAGGATGGTGAGTACCTCGATGCCGAACCAATCGTCCGCATCAGGCCCCGTGCCGGGGTCGAAGGTCGTGTCCAGCGCTCCCGTAGGTAGTATCCGCGCCAGCTGCCTGCGCTCCGTATCGCTGATGCGGCGGAACCACCCTCCGATGAGCAGTTTGCCATCGGGTTGCAGTGCTGCGCAGGTAATGGGGATCGGCCCGGCGATGACGGGACCTTCCGAAGGCCCCACGCCCGGATCGAAAGCGGTGTCCAGACTGCCATCAGCGTTCAGCCGGGCCATACGCGAGCGGAACACCTCGTTGTAGTACGTGAAGTCGCCGACGATGAAAGCGCCTCCATCCGATGCGACCGTCACCTTTTCCAGTCTGGTGTGGTAGCCGCCGTACGCGCCGGTCCCGGTGGTGAAGCCAGGGTCCACCGAACCATCCGGGAGGAACTGGATGATGTTGCGGTGGACTTCGCTGTTGAAGGTGCCGAAGGAACCAACGGCGAGCACGGTGCCGCTGGGCCGGATCGCCAGACCATTCACGACTGAGCCGAATGTACCGGGCTGTGGCCCGAAGGTGCCGACGGGTTGGAAGTCGGTGTCTGCGCTACCGTCGGCATTCAACCGTATGATGTTGCTGGCTGCGTTACCGTTGTATTGAGAGAAAGCGCCGCCCATCCAGATGTCCCCATCTGCCGCAACGGCCAACGCGCGCACCTCACTGTTCGGTCCGGTGCCGCTGAGGAAGGTGTCGTCGAGCGTGCCGTCGTTGTTCAGCCGGGCCAGGTGGGCCACGGCTGTGCCATCATAACCGGTGAAATAGCCCCCGATCAGCACTTTGCCATCGGCGGTACTGGCCAGAGTGTATACAGTTGGATCGACGATGGTGGTGCTGGTGAGGCCGGTGCCGGTGCTGAAACCTGCGTCCAAGGTGCCATCAGCGTGCAGGCGTGCCACCCCGCCCCGTGCAGTGCCGTTCACCTCGGTGAACCTGCCGCCGATGAGCAGCTTCCCATCGTGTTGTCGCACGATGCAGTATACCGGGCCATTGGTGCCTGCGGTGAAGGAAGGGTCCACCGTTCCATCCTGCGCACGTGTAGCGATGGGTTGGACAAGAAGCGCGATGATCGTGGCAAGGAGCGTGTTGCGTAGGAGGGGCCTCATGTGTTGGAGCTCGGATCGGTCGTTGGGGAGGTATCATGGTTCATCGGGAAGGGTGGTCGGATGTGAACGATCGGGCATGCACGCAGAAATGACATCCACGGCAAAAGGGCCGCCCCTTGCGAGACGGCCCCTTCCCCTCTTCCAGGGTCGTATGCCCTACACCACCCCCTGTTCCAGCATCGCATCGGCCACCTTCACGAAGCCCGCGATGTTGGCGCCCTTCACGTAGTTCACGCTCTTGCCTTCGGTGCCATACTTCACGCAGGCAGCGTGGATATCCTTCATGATGGCGTGTAGGCGGGCGTCCACCTCCTCGCGGGTCCAGCTCAGGCGCAGGCTGTTCTGGCTCATCTCCAGGCCGCTGGTGGCCACACCACCGGCGTTGCTGGCCTTGCCCGGGGCGAAGGCCACACCGGCCTTGTGGAACACCTCGATGGCCTCGGGGGTGGTGGGCATGTTGGCCCCTTCGGCCACGTACTTCACACCCTTCTTCACCAGGTCCTTGGCGTTCTTGTCGTTCAGTTCGTTCTGGGTGGCGCAGGGCAGGGCCACGTCACACTTGGCCACCACATCCCAAACACGGGCGCCCTTCTTGTAGGTCACGCCCTTGAACTTCCGGGCGTACTCCTCGATGCGGCCGCGCTTCACGTTCTTCAGCTCCATCAGGAAGGCGAGCTTCTCGGCGGTGATGCCTGCGGGATCGTAGATGGCACCGTCGCTGTCGCTGGCGGAGACCACCTTGGCACCGAGCTCGGTGGCCTTCTCGATGGCGTACTGGGCCACGTTGCCACTGCCGCTCACGGCCACGGTCTTGCCCTTGAAGCTGGTCTTGTTGCGCTTCATCATCTCCTCAGCGAAGTACACGCAGCCATAGCCGGTGGCTTCGGGCCGGATCAGCGAACCGCCCCAAGTGCGGCCCTTGCCGGTGAACACACCGGTGAACTCGTTGCGCAGGCGCTTGTCCTGGCCGAACATGAAGCCGATCTCGCGACCACCCACACCGATGTCGCCCGCAGGCACGTCGGTGAACTGGCCCACGTGACGCCACAGCTCGGTCACGAAGCTCTGGCAGAAGCGCATCACTTCATTGTCGCTCTTGCCCTTGGGGTCGAAATCGCTGCCACCCTTGCCGCCGCCCATGGGCAGGGTGGTGAGGCTGTTCTTGAAGGTCTGCTCGAAGCCCAGGAACTTCAGCACGCTCAGGTTCACCGTGGGGTGGAAGCGCAGACCCCCCTTGTAGGGGCCGATGGCGCTGTTGAATTCCACGCGGTAGCCGCGGTTCACCTGGATGTTGCCCTTGTCGTCCATCCATGGCACACGGAAGGTGATGATGCGCTCAGGCTCCACCATGCGCTCCAACAGCATCTTGCCCTGGTACTTGGGATCCTCCTCGATGAAGGGGATGATCGCCTCGGCCACCTCATGCACGGCCTGCAGGAACTCGGGCTCGTGGGGGTTCTTGGCCTTCACGTAGCTCATGAACGCGTCCACCTGTTTCTGCACATTGGAAGCGCCTTTCTTGGCGGTAGCCATGGATGGGTGTTTGGGAATTTGGGCGCGAAGGTATACGCGCGGGGTCACGTGCAAGGGGCAGGCACCCGGATGGCAGGCGCCATGCCCGCTCAGTTCAGCGCGTAGACCTTACCGGGCAATGCCCGCACCACCCCGTTGAACTCCAGGTTCAGGAGCAGACCTGCGGCTTTCCCTTGCGGAATGCGGCTTTCCACGCACAGGGTGTCGATGTCCACCTTGCCTTTTTTCCGCAGCACGTCCACCAGGGCCTGTTCCTCCGGCTGTAGTTCGGTGAAGAGCGCCGCCTGCACAGGTGCCTTGCGCCTGGTCGTGGGCGCCCACTCCATGAAGGTGATCACATCCGCGGCCGAGGTCACCAGCATGGCCTTGTTCTGCTGGATGAGCTTGTTGCAGCCCTCGCTGCGCGGGTCCGTGGGGCGTCCCGGGTAGGCGAATACCTCGCGGTCGTAGCTGTTGGCGATATCGGCCGTGATCAGGCTTCCGCCTTTGGGCCCGCTTTCCACCACCACGGTGCAATCGGCCAGGCCGGCGATGATCCGGTTGCGGGCCGGGAAATTGCCGGGTGCGAAGGGGCTTCCACTGGGGAGCTCGCTGACCAGGGCACCATGCTCCAGCATGTCCTTCGCCGTGGCGGCATGTTCGCCGGGGTACAGCTTGTCCAGGCCATGGGCCACGCACGCAATGGTGGGCAGGCCCTGCTTCAGGGCCGTGCGGTGCGCCACGATGTCCACCCCATAGGCCAGCCCGCTTACGATGGTCGCCCCGGAGGACCTCAGTCCTTCCACCAGTTCCACGCAGAGGCGCTTGCCCTCATCGGTGGGGGTGCGGGTGCCCACGATGCTCACCATGCGCAGGGCGTCGAGGTCGGCATTGCCCTTGGTGAAGAGGAGCACGGGTGCATCCTCGGCCTGCTTCAACCGATGGGGGAAATCGCCATCCAGGTAGAAGCGCATCCGCAGTCCGTGCTTCCGCACATAGGCGAGCTCTTTCTCCGCGGCTGGCAGCACCTTTTTGTCGGTGATGCTGGCGATCAGCTTGGGTCCGATGCCGGGCACCTTCTCCAGCGTGTTCTTCAGTTTGCGGTCCGTGAAGATGGGCTCGACCCCACCGCAATAGGCCACCAGATTGCGGGCGTTCACCGGTCCGATGCCCTTGAGCATGGACAGGGCGATGCGGTATATCCACTGCTGGTCCTCCACCCGATGCGCGTATGGCCCTTTCCCTACATTTACCCGCATCACCAAAGGGCTGCATCCGTGCGCCTGGCGGGGGTCCCCACAAATGTAAACGCCCCATGATGAGGTCGGTCGCCGTGCTGTTGGCCCTGGCATTCGCGCATCTTACATCCGCCCAAAGCACCCTGCTGAAAGGATCGGTGCGCGACAGTTTGAGCGGTGAGCCGCTGATCGGCGTGAACGTGACCCATGCGCCCGGGAAAGGAGCGGCCACGGATGTGAACGGGGCCTATGGCATGCAGCTTCCCCCCGGACCATACACCATCACGTTCTCGTTCGTGGGCTACACCACGATCACCCGGTCGATCACCGTGCCCGAAGCCAACTCCCTGACCCTGGATGTGCGCATGAGCCCATCAGCCAAGCAGCTGGACATGGTGGTGGTGAGCGCCGGACGGTTCGAACAGCGGGTGGGGGAGGTGACCCAGTCCCTCAGTGTGCTGCGACCCGAGATCGTGCTGAACAAGAACATGACCAGCATGGACCAGGCCCTGGACCAGGTGCCGGGCGTGGTGGTGGTGGACGAGGACCCGCAGATCCGGGCGGGCAGCGGCTTCAGCTATGGAGCGGGCAGCAGGGTGCAGGTGCTGGTGGACGACATGCCCATACTCAGCGGCGATATCGGGCGACCGAACTGGACCTTCCTGCCCTTGGAGAACCTGGAGCAGGTGGAGGTGATCAAGGGGGCATCCTCGGTGCTTTACGGAAGCGCAGCCCTGAGCGGTGTGATCAACGTGCGCACGGCCTATCCGCGCAGCGAGCCGCGCACGCGTGCCACCGCCTTCACGGGCATGTACGACACCCCCGGCCAGGCGGGCGCGAAGTGGTGGGGTGATAATGCGCCGTTGTTCAGTGGTGCCAACTTCTTCCACAGCCGGCAGATCGGGCAGTTGGACCTGGTGTTGGGCGGTAATGCCTTCACCGATGCCGGTTTTGTGGGACCGGAGCCGATCCCTGCGGATTCATTGGCCGCGGACCCGTTGCGCACCGCTCCCGGCGGTTATGACCAACGGGTGCGGATGAACGCGGGGCTGCGCTGGCGCAACAAGAAGGTGCAGGGGCTCACCTATGGCATCAGCGGCAACGTGATGCGCAGCCGGTCCACCAGCGTGTTCGTGTGGAACGACATCGAGGACGGCCTGTACCGGCCCAAGACCGGCACCGTGACCCGCACTCGGGGAGCTCAGTACTACCTGGACCCGCAGGTGAACTACCGCAGCGCCAAAGGCACCCGCCATACCCTGCGCGGGCGTTTCCACCGCCAGGAGTTCGACAACGACAACGACCAGAGCAACTCGAACAGCACGATCTACGGCGAGTATCAGTTGCAGCAGGAGCTGGACCTGTTCGGTCCCACGATGATCACCACCGGGTTGGTAGTGCGCAGCACGAATTCCGAGGCCTTGTTGTACAGCGGCGATGAGGATGGCAATGGCCGCAACACGTCGAGCAACATGGCCGGCTATCTGCAGGTGGACAAGAAGCTCATCGAGCGCATCGCCCTTTCACTCGGTATGCGCTACGAGCAGTTCACCGTGAACGACGAGAGCGCCTCCGAGCCGGTGTTCCGTGCCGGTGCCACGTGGCAGGTGTTCGAGGCTACTTTTCTGCGTGCCAGCTATGGCCAGGGCTTCCGCTTTCCCACGATCGGCGAGCGCTACATCCGCACCGCCTTGGGTGTGTTGAACATCTATCCCAACCCCGAACTACGGGCCGAGCAGAGCTGGAACGTGGAGGCGGGCCTCAAGCAGGGCTTCAAGATCGGACGGTTCATGGGCTACGTGGACGCGGTCGTCTTCCGGCAGGACTTCCAGGATTACGTGGAGTTCACCTTTGGACAATGGGTGCCGCCGACATTGACCAACCTGGGAGGTTTCGGTTTCAAGAGCGTGAACACCGGTGGCGCGCGCGTCACGGGTTACGAGTTCGAGGCGGTGGGCAAGGGGGCCATCGGCAAGGTGGACCTCACCCTGCTGATGGGATATACCCACACCCTTCCCGTGAGCACCACTCCGGACCTGGTCTATGCCACGGCGGTCATGCCGAACACCCCGCCTTCCACGTACCGCAACACGAGCTATGACCCCACGAACAACATCCTGAAGTTCCGGGTGCAGGACCTGTTCCGCTTCGACCTGCAGGGTGACTGGAAGCGGTTGATGGCGGGGTTCAGTCTCCGTTACAACAGTCATGTGCGCAACATCGATCGGGTGTTCGTGGACCTGGATGAGGCCCAGTTCCTGACCACGGGGGTGAGTGAATGGATGGCCACGCATATCACCGGCGATCTCTTGGTGGATGCCCGCGTAGGGCTCAAACTGTCCAGGCAGGCCAAGATCGCCTTCATCGTGAACAACCTCACCAACGAGGTGTATTCCATCCGGCCGCTCTCCATCGAGGCGCCGCGCAGCATCCAGGTGCAGCTCAGCGTGAACCTATGATGCGCGTGCTCGGAGGCGGACGACTATCGCTGGCGGCGGTGCTGGTGCTCTGGGGCCTCATCGCCCTGGCCCTGCTGCGTACGCCGCCGGTCAACATCCTCAGTTGGGACACCTTCGGGTACTACCTGTACCTGCCTGCCACCTTCATCCACCACGATCCCGCGATCCACGACATCGGTTGGGTGAATGATGCGGTGGCCACGTACAACAGCACGGCCACGCTGTATCAGGTGCAACAGCAGCCCGATGGTGCCTGGGTGCTGAAGTACCCCATGGGACTGGCGCTGCTGTGGCTGCCCTTCTTCCTGGTGGGGCATCTGGTGGCGCTGCTCTCGGGCGCGCCGGCCGATGGCTTTTCCGCGCCGTACCAGTGGTCGATCATCGTGGCTTGTCTGGCCTATGTGGGGGTGGGCCTGTTGTTGCTGCGCAAGCTGCTACTGGCCCATTTCCCCGATGGCCTTTCCGCAGCGGTCCTGGCCCTGGTGGTCATGGGCACGAACTACGTGCACCAGGCGCTGTATTCCACGGGCATGCCCCATGTGTTCCTGTTCACGCTATACGCCGGCGTGCTGTGGCATACGCATCGGTGGTACCAGGAGCACCGGCGCTCGGATGCGGTGAAACTGGCGGTGCTCATGGGCCTGCTCGCCCTGTCCCGGCCCTCGGAAGCGGTGGTCGTGCTCATTCCCCTGCTGTACGGACTTTCCACTAGCAACTGGCGCGACCATGTGCAAGGGCAGATGCGCTACAAGGGGCAATTGATGCTTGTGGCGGGCATTCTGTTGCTTGTCGGTGTCCCCCAGCTGCTCTACTGGAAGTGGCTCACGGGGAAGTTGCTCTACATGAGCTACAACAACCCGGGCGAGGGGTTCGAGTTCCTTCATCCCTACACGTGGGAGGTGCTCTTCAGCTTCCGCAAGGGTTGGTACATCTACACGCCGGTGATGGCCGTGGCCACCGCCGGGCTGTTCCTGCTGCGTAAGCGACTGCCGGCCTGGCGGTGGTCCCTGGTGGCCTTTTTCGTACTGAACCTCTATGTGGTCTCCAGCTGGTCATGCTGGTGGTATGCCGACAGCTTCGGGCAGCGGGCCCTGGTGCAGAGCTATGCCGTGATGGCCCTGCCGCTGGGTGCAGTGCTCGGTTGGCTGGCAGAGCGCAGGATCGTGTGGCGGTGGTCCGGTGCATTCCTGTTGCTGGGCCTCACGGGGCTCAATCTCTTCCAAGTGCATCAGGGAACGCTGGGCCTGATCCACACCTCGCGCATGACCTGGCCGGCCTACAAGGCGGTGTTCGGGCGCACCCAGCGTCCCGAAGGGTTGGAGAAGCTGTGGCTGGTGGAGCGGGCCCTGACCATGGACCATGGCGCTCCGGACCTGTCCGGCTACCGCAGCTGGCCCTTGCGCACCATGGGGTTCGATGCGCCAGAGCCCGACGTGGATGAAGCGGGGAGGACGGATACCATCGCCTTCGATGGGGGCCATGCCTGGTTGTTGAAGCCGGGTCGCGAGTTCACGCCGGCGGTCCGTGTTCCCTGGCGCAGCATCTCCGCTGCGGACCATGTCTGGTTCGAGGTCACCTGCCGGGTGCACAGGCCATTGACCGGCCCTCTGCCCAAGCTGGCGCTGGTCACCACCTTCGAGCACAATGGCTACAGCTATCAATACATGGCCCGCGACGTGGACCTGCAGAGCGCCGAGCCCGGAGCGTGGGTGGAGGTGCGGCAGTGGTATCAAAGTCCGGAGGTGCGGCGGCCGGAGGATCCCCTGGCCGTGTATGCATGGCTGCGTGATACCTTGCCCGCCGTGGTGGACCGGATCACCATCACCGTACACGAGCCACGGCCATGAGCGACCTCCGCATCCTGGGCATCATCCCCGCCCGCTACGCCAGCAGCCGCCTGCCCGGCAAGCCCTTGGTGGATATCGCCGGGCGCAGCATGGTGATGCGCGTGTGGGACCAGGCCCGGCAGGCGCGTAGCCTGTCCGATGTGGTGGTGGCCACCGATGATCAGCGCATCCTGGACCATGTGCACAGCCTGGGCGGACAGGCCGTGATGACCTCGCCGGACCACCCCAGCGGCACCGATCGCTGCCACGAGGCCTTGATGAAGATGGGTGCCGACCGCTTCGATGCGGTGGTGAACATCCAGGGCGATGAACCCTTCATCGTGCCGGACCAGATCGATGAGCTCTGTACCGCCTTGATCCAGGCACCGGGGGGCATCGCCACGCTGGCCCAGGTGGTGACAGACGACCGCGACCTGGACGATGCGGGCGAGGTGCTCATCACCACCACGGTGGACATGGATGCCCTGTACTTCAGCCGTGCGGCGATCCCCTTCCTGCGCGACTCCGGTGAAGGTCCGCGCCATGCCCGGTTCCGGTTCCTGAAGCATGTGGGGCTCTATGGCTACCGGGCGGATGTGTTGGCCAGGCTGGTGCAGCTGCGCCCCTCGGCCCTGGAGGTCGCCGAATCCCTGGAACAATTGCGCTGGCTGGAGCATGGCTTCAAGGTGCGCATCGGGCTCACGGAACACCCCTCGTTCTGCGTGGATACGCCCGCCGATCTGGAATTGGCGCGCCAACGTGTGGCGGCTTTGTAATTTGGCCGCGCTGGACCATGGCGATCGAACGTGACATCCGCGACCTGCTCTACGACCACGACTGTGTGATCGTGCCGGAATGGGGTGGCCTGTTGACCCACTACCGGTCGGCACGGCTCGATGAGGCCCGCCAGTTGGTCCATCCCCCGGGCAAGGACCTGAGCTTCAACCGGAACCTCGTGCGGAACGACGGTCTGCTCGCGGACCATGTCTCCAAGCGGGAAGGCATCCCTTTCGATCAGGCCCTGCAGCTCATCTCCCAGGAGGTGGGCGGCTGGCATCAGCGCCTGCAGCGGCACGGCCGGGTGGAATTGCCGCTCATCGGCATCTTCCACCGCGATCACGAGCACAACCTGCAGTTCGACCCTGACCCGCGGGGTGAATACCTCAAGGACGCGCATGGCCTGCGCCCGGTGGCTGCGGTGGCGGTGGAACGCACGGCTTCCGTACCCGTGATCCCGCTCGCTCCGTCCGATGTGGTGGATGATCACGTGCCAGGTCGCCGTGCGGCATATACCTGGGCGGCCGCGGTGGTGGCCGGTCTGTTGTTCACCGGTGCAGCGCTCTTCGCGTACCGGATGGGCGGGCCCGAGACGGGCCAATGGAGCGGGTTCACACCGTTGGGCACCACGCCTGCACGGAGCTACGTACCCGCCACCGAGGCCTCCCATGCGCCTGTGGCACACGCCGGACAGGTCACCCTGCCTGATGCCGTGACCGGTGTGGCGGAGGTGCCGCTCGTTCCCGAGGAAGGGATCGTGCTGCGCGTGGCCGCTACCGCCGTGGACAGCACCGCAGTGGCCATGCCGAAGGTGGAAGTGGTCAACGTGCGGGCCCGGTTCCATGTGATCGGAGGGTGCTTCGCCCAACCCGAGAACGCCGACCGCCTGCTGCAGGAGCTTCAGGCCAAAGGATATCCGGCGGTGCGCCTGCCCCGGAACGGCGACCTGCACCCGGTGGCCTATGGCAGCTACGTGGACCGCGTGTCGGCCGCAGAGGCCATGGCGGGGATCCGGGCCACTGGGGAGAACGCCTGGTTGCTGGTGCGTTGATCGCCAGGGGCCATGTGGGCCATGCGTAGATTTGGGAACAACCGGTGACCACCACGAAGCATACGGTAGAGTTGGGGGACTGCACGGTGACCTTCCGGGAAGGCGACGTCGTGCACTCACACTTTCAGGAGCATCGGCTCGTTGAGCCTGCTGCCGCGCGGCAGATGTTCCCGGCCATTGATCGGGAACGTCAGGGCCGCAAGGTGCTGCTGATGGTCACCGTGGGCAATGGCACCGCGCTGAGCAACGAGGCCCGCAACTTCGCTTCCTCCGAGGCCTCCAACCGCCTGATCGCAGCGGATGCGATCGTGGTGCGCGACTTCGGCCACCAGCTCGCCGCCAACGTCTTCGTGCGCGATCACCGCCCCGGTCGCCCCATCCGGATGTTCCCCGACCAGGACTGTGCCCGGGTCTGGCTTCTTCAACAACACCATCTCATCAACCCCGCATGATCGCACGCTTTTCGTTGACCGCCGTTGCCTTGTTCGTCCTGGTGCTCCTGGGCAACCCCGTGAACGCCCAGCTGGCCGAGGGGCCCGAAGCGCGTACCATCCGCACCACCAAGGCCGAGGTGGTCGCGCTCGCCATCTCACCCAAGGGTGACCGCCTGCTGGTGGGCCTGAACAAGGGCGCCGAGCTCTACGACCTGGAGAGCGGCAAGAAGCTGGTGACCTTCCCCTACAACGAGGACGGCGGTACGACCGCCTACTACGTGGCGTTCAACGAGAACGGGGAGTTCGTGGTGCTTATCGGCCATTCAGGCAAGCGGGTGGTCTATGATGTGAAGACCGGCAAGCCCGAGCCGTCGCTGATCCAGCACCGCTGGGTGCCCGATCCACGTGCCGTGAAGGCCATGGGCCTTGACATGGGCAATTCGGCCTTCGACCGTTTCTACCAGCAGGCCGAGGCCACCCACGGTGACTACACGGTGCGCACCGGCAAGCACGGCAGCATCGAGTTCGTGAAGGAGGGCCAGGTCACGCACAAGCTGGAGTATCCGGAGAGCAAGGACCAGCACCATCGCGCCCCCCTGCTGTTCTGGGAGGAGTGGTTCATCACCGGCACGGATGATGGCCGCGTGCTCTTCTACACCTTGCGCTGAGCCCCGACCGCATCGAGCGCTTCCTGCACGTGGCGCTGCGCACCCAGCAGTCCGCTGTAGGCATGGCGCACCACGCCGCTTTGGTCGATGACATAGGTGATCCGCTCGGAGAGCAGGCCCAGCAAGCGGTCAACGTCATACGCCTGGTGTGCCTTGTCCGCAGTATCACACAGCAACGTGAACGGCAGTTGCCATTGGCTGGCGAAGGCCTGTTGTGCCTCCTGGCCATCACGACTGATGCCGACCACGGTGGCATTCACTGCTCTCAGGTCGGTATAGGCATCCCTGAACGCGCAGGCTTCCTTGGTACACACCAGGGAATTGGCCTTGGGATAGAAGAAGACCACGGCGGGTCCGTGCTGCCAGGCTTGTGAAAGCGTGAACGGACGACCGAGCTGATCCAGGAGCGTCAGGTCGGGAGCAGGGGAGCCGGGGCGGAGCATGCGGGCCGCAAAGTTGCGGAACGTTGGTCCATAGCACCGGCCTTCCAACGCAGTGGCGCTGAACGGTCGCCTACTTTCGCCGGGTCAACAAGCCCATGAACAAGACCTCCCGCCCCGTAAGCGAAAGCTACGCGCAGACCACGCATGTGGTGTTGCCCAACGATACCAACACGCTGGGCAACCTGTTCGGTGGGCGGTTGTTGCAATGGCTGGACATCAGCTGCGCGATCAGTGCGCACCGGCACTGCAAGCGCGTGGTGGTGACCGTGGCGGTGAACCATGTGGGTTTCGACAAGCCGATCAAGCTGGGCGATTTTGTCACCATCCACAGCCATGTGAGCCGGGCCTTCGGCAGCAGCATGGAGGTGTGGAGCGATGTGTACGTGGAAGACCAGGTGACGGGGGAGAAGATCAAGTGCAACAGCGCCATCTACACGTTCGTGGCGGTGGACCAGGCCGGGCGTCCGGTGACCGTGCCCGAGGCAGTGCCCACCAACGAGGAGGAACAGCGCCGGTACGACGGTGCGTTACGGAGAAGGCAGTTGCGGCTCATCCTCAGTGGGAAGATGAGGCCGGAGGAGGCGACGGAGCTCAAGGCCCTGTTCCAGTAACTTTTTGGAGGGCAGGGCGTCCTATGCGCATGATCACCGGGGGTGTCGAGCCGCCCCCCGTTCTTTTCCGTTCACCAACACCTCCCTCCAACAGATGAAACAGACCGTTTCCTTCCTACTGGCCGCTCCGGCGCTTGCCCTTGTGGTGGCCTGCAACCAATCGGCTCCGGCCGCTGCGCCCGAAGTTGCCGAAGTGGCCCAGCCCACCGAGGCCGAGCTGGTGAAGCGTGGTGAGTACCTCGTACAGGTCATGGGCTGCCATGACTGCCACTCGCCGAAGCTCATGGGCCCCCAGGGTCCCTATCCCGATCCGGACCGTCTCCTCAGCGGACATCCCGCTGGTACACAACTGCCGCCGGTGCCCAAGGACGCTGCCGGCTGGGCCCTGATGTCCATGGACCTCACCGCCGCGGTCGGCCCTTGGGGCACCAGCTTCGCAGCCAACCTCACCAGTGATGAGAGCGGCATCGGCAACTGGACCGAGGAACAGTTCAAGCGTGCGCTGACCCAGGGTCTCTACAAGGGGTTGGAAGGCTCGCGTCCGCTGCTTCCGCCCATGCCCTGGCAGAACCTCAAGGACCTCAAGGACGAGGACGTGCACGCCATGTTCCTGTACCTGAAGAGCACGAAGCCGGTGGCCAACGTGGTGCCTGCGCCCATTCCTCCTGCGGCTCCCCCTGCGGGCGCCTGACCTCCGCACTCCACGGCTCATCCGCGAGCGGACCTTCTCCCAGGCGATCGGTCCGCTCGCCCTTTTTGGGGTCGCACGATGCGATGTTGATCTGGATCAAGTGCCGGCGCCCACCAGAGGCGGGAGTTTTGCGGCATGGAACCGTGCACACCCGTGGAAGCCGCGACCCTGACCCCGGAGACCTACAACGCGATCGTGGACCAGCATGCCGATGCGCTGTTCCGATTCATCCTGCGGCAGGTGCGTGACCGCGAACTGGCGCGTGACCTGGTGCAGGAGAGCTTCATGCGATTGTGGTTGAAGGCTGATCGCGTATGCGCGGACAAGGCCCGGAGCTACCTGTTCACGATCGCCGCCAATGCCGTGGCCAGCCAGATGCGGCGCAAGCATGTGCCGATACGGATGGAGGCCTGGCATGAACCAGCCGCAGCGGTGCGACAACCCGAGCCCGATCTGCACAAGCACCTCCATGCAGGGTTGAAGCGGTTGCCGCCCCGCCAGGCCCAGGTGATCACCCTGCGCGACATGCACGGGCTCAACTACGAGGAGATCGCGCAGGTGAGCGGACTGAACTTGACACAGGTGAAGGTCTACCTGCACCGGGCACGGAAGGCGATGCGGACCTACCTGGTGCGGCCGTCGCTGCTGGCCTGAGCTTACAGGCTTTCGTCGAGGCTGGATCCGTCGAACAGATCGCCGGTGGCGGTGTCGTGCGCGCGCAGCCCCAGGTGACGCAGCAAGGCCGCCACGGCGGAAGCGCTCTGGTCGCCGCCATGCACGTGCACCACCATGTAGCGCACCTCGTCACCCTGTTCCAGGTGCAGCTGGATGCTCAGGTCGATGCCGCCATGCTTGACGAACACCCAGTCGTTGTCGACCACATCCGCTGCGGGCAGCAGTTCCTTGATGCCTGCAAGGAGCGAGGCGCGGTCACCGATGGGGCGCGGACGGAAATCTTCCGGCACCTGATGGATGGTGGGAACGTCGGGAAGGTCCTGGATGTAGATGTCCCAGCTCATGGAAGGGAAAGTTCGGCGATGCGGCGCAGGTCCTGTTGCTCCATGCACCGGAAGTGCCCCTTGGGGCAGTGGTCGTGGCCGATCTTGCTGCAGGGCCGGCAGGGCAGGTCGTTCACCTCGCTGATGTGCGCCCGTTCAGGGTGAAGGGGGATGTAGGGTCCCATGCCGAACAGGGGCACGGTGTTCCCCCAGATGCTCACCACCGGTCGCTGGAACGCGGCCGCGATGTGCATGGCCCCGCTGTCGTGCGCGATCACGGTGCGCGCCCTGCGGATCAGGGAGGCGCTGCCCAGGATGTCGAAACGCCCGGTGGCATCGAACACGCGTCCACCCACGGCCGAAACGATGGAGCGGGCCACTTCGCGGTCCTCCGGGCCGCCGATGAGTACAACGGGGCCCTTGACCAGTCCGGCCAGTTCGATCAGCTTGCGGGCCGGCAGGCGTTTGGTGGCGTGCGCCGCACCGATGGCCAGCGCCACATAGCCGGCGCGATGGGGTTCGGGCAGGGCCTCAAGGGCCACCTCCCGGTCCGGGGGGATGAACAGCTCCAGCCCGCGGCCATCGTTCTTCACGCCCAGGTGTGCCACGGTGGCCAGGTAACGGTCCACGATGTGCACGCGGGGTATCCGGTCGATCCGCAGGTTCACCAGCAGCCACTTCTCGATGTTCAGCTTGTTGAAGCTGTGCGCCGGGACGCCCAGCGCCCGCTTCACCCGGGCCGTGCGCAGGTTGTGGTGCAGGTCGATCACCCCGTCGAACCCTTCGGCCTTCAGCTGTTGGGTCAGCGCGCCGAGGTCCTCTCCCAGCTCGTGCACCTTGCTCACATGCGGGTTGAAGCGCACCAGGTCGGCGAAGGCGCTCTTGGTGGCCACGTGCAGCTCCACGCCGGGCACCTGTTCCTTCACGCAGCGCAGCACCGGACTGGTGAGCACGATGTCGCCAATGGAGGAGAAGCGGAGGACGAGGAGTTTCATGCAGTGGCAGCCGAAGCGTTTTCGCGAAGGCGGTGGCGCCCAAAGGTAGACGGCAGCATGTCCGTGGAACCGTGGCGGGGTCGCACCTTTGCGCGGACCGATCCACCGTTCATGTTCGTCGACACCCACGCACACCTTTACAGCAGGCAGTTCGACGGCGACCGCGAGGCCATGCTGGCCCGTGCCATCGCCGCCGGTGTGGACAGGTTCTTCTTGCCGAACATCGACCTGGAGAGCATCGATGGCATGAACGCGTTGGCGGCCGCACATCCCGATCGGTGTTTCCCGATGATGGGGCTTCACCCCTGCTCCGTGGGCGAGCACAACGCGGAAGTGATGGCCGTGATGGAGCGCGAACTGCGCACCGGCCGGTATTGCGCGGTGGGCGAGATCGGCATCGACCTCTACTGGGACAAGACCTGGCTCACCCAGCAACAGGAGGTCTTTCGGCAGCACATCCGCTGGGCGAAGGAACTGCGCCTGCCCATTGTGATCCACTGCCGCAACAGCTTTGCCGAGACCATCGCCATCGTGGAGGAGGAATCCCTCAATGCTTCGGGAGATGAACAGTTGCGCGGCGTGTTCCATTGCTTCGGCGGAACGGTGGAGGAGGGACGCAGGATCCTCGCGCTGGATGGGTTCCTGCTGGGCATTGGTGGCGTGATCACCTACCCCAAGAGCGGCCTCGCCCAGGTGATGGCCGAGCTTGGGCCTGACCGCTGTGTGCTGGAGACGGATGCGCCCTACCTCGCGCCCGTACCGCACCGCGGCAAGCGCAACGAGAGCGCGTACATCCCGCTGGTGGCCGCCGAACTGGCGAAGGCCACCGGCCGCACGGTGGAGGAGGTCGCGCGGATCACCACGGCCAATGCGGAGGCCCTGTTCAGAGTGAACCACGGATGAACACAGATGGACACAGATAGCCTGGCGCGTTGTTCAAGCAAGGATGGTGCGACGTTCGAGACCCATCCCTGCATTCATCCGTGTTCATCTGCGTCCATCTGTGGTTGAATCCCTTGAGCCCATGACCCAGCGTTCCGTTCTTATCATCTACACCGGAGGCACCATCGGCATGTGGGCCGACCCACGCACTGGTGCCCTGCGTCCCATGGACCTGGAGCACCTGGAAGAGCAGGTGCCCGAACTGGAGCGCATCGGCGTGAAACTGGGCTCCGTGGCCTTCGAGACGCCCATCGACAGCAGCGACATGCGTCCGGTCGATTGGGTGCGTGTGGCCCGGATCATCGGTGATCATTACGACCGGTACGATGGCTTCGTGGTGCTGCACGGCAGCGACACCATGGCCTACACCGCCAGCGCGCTCAGCTTCCTGCTCGAGGGGTTGGCCAAGCCCGTGGTGCTCACCGGCTCGCAGCTGCCCATCGGCACCATCCGCACCGATGCGAAGGAGAACCTGATCACGGCCATCGAGATCGCTGCGGCCTACGAGAACGGGCGACCGATCGTACCCGAAGTGGCGGTGTACTTCGAGTACAGCCTCTACCGCGGCAACCGCACGGTGAAGGTGCATGCCGAGCGCTTCGAGGCCTTCCGCAGCCCCAACTACCCGCGCCTGGCCGAGGCGGGCGTGCACATCCGTTACGACCACAATGCCGTGCTGCCCCTGCGCACCGGCCCGCTCACCGTGCATACCGGCGTGGACGACCGTGTGGGCGTGCTCCGGCTCTTCCCGGGCATCCGTCCCGACTGGGTGCGCCATGCCCTCGCCACGCCCGACCTGCGCGCCGTGGTGCTCACCACCTTCGGCAGCGGCAACGGCCCCACCGACGAGGCGTTCCTTGATGCCCTGCGCGATGCGACGGAGCGGGGCGTGCTGCTGGTGAACGCCACCCAATGCGTGGGCGGAAGCGTGGAACAAGGCCGCTACCAGACCAGCCGGGCCTTTGTGGACATGGGCATGCTCAGCGCCCGCGACATGACCGTGGAGGCGGCCGTCACCAAGCTCATGTTCCTGCTGGGCCAGGGCCTCAGCGACGACCTGATGCGGGAGCGCTTCCTGCGCCCGATGTGCGGTGAAGTGAGCGTGGGGTAGGGAACGGCCGCTTTCGTACTTTCGCGGCCCATCCGCCGTGGTTTCGGCCCCAGCGGAGGAACGGAGAGATGGCCGAGTGGTTGAAGGCGCGCGCCTGGAAAGTGCGTATACCTTAACAGGGTATCGGGGGTTCGAATCCCTCTCTCTCCGCCAAG
>CAUJFM010000335.1 GCA_963169595.1 Bacteroidota bacterium
GCGCTGCAGCTCAGCGAGGCCAAGGTGATCGGCGTGGAGCACCACGGCACCTATGTGGAGCCCAACAGCAAGTTGCGTGACCTCTACGGACGGCTCGGGATCGGCGACTTTCTGTTGCGCTCCAACGCCGAAGGGCTGGACCGCAGCGCGTTCCACGAACGTTTGCAGGCCCGCCACTGGAACCGTCCGCAGATGATGCGCCGCATGGCCGAGCTTCGGGCAGCGGGCTTTGCTTCGGTGCAGCAGCTTCTTGACAGGGAGGTGGGGTGAATGTGCTTGCCCTACTTTCGTAGAGCATATCCGATCCTCATGAACCAAGCGTCCGCTGGCATCTATCATGCGCCTGACAACGGGCTGACCTTGGAGCCCAACTTCACGCTCCATTGGCAGATGACCAATTGCGAGCGCTTCGCACTGCAGGACCTGCTGCGCCGCATCAAGCCGGAAGTGGCCGTGGAGATCGGCACCTACCAGGGGGGCTCGCTGCAGGTGATCGCCCACTTTGCCAAGCAGGTCATTTCGGTGGACATCGATCCCCAGGTGCCCGAACGCCTGGCCGGTCGATTCCCCAACGTCACCTACCGCGTTGGCGACTCCAAGGAGGTCCTCCCGGCGGTGATCGACTCCCTGAACGCCGAGGGCGCCAATGTGGGCTTCTTCCTGATCGACGGTGATCATTCCACCCCGGGCGTCCGGCGGGATGTGGAGGCCGTGCTGCGCTACCGCCCCAAGAGCCCATGTGTCATCATCATGCATGATAGCTTCAATCCGGCCTGCCGCGAAGGCATCCGGAGTGCTGATTGGGCTGCGTCGCCCCATGTGCAATGGGTGGACCTCGACTTCATACCGGGCATCTATCATCAGCATGCCTACGACACCGCCGCGGCCCGGACCATGTGGGGTGGATTTGCCTGTGCCTACCTCACTCCCGAGATGCGTAAGAACGGTCTTGAGGTGCGTGAATCACAGCGCGGCCTGTTCGAAGCAGTGAGGTCCGTATCATCCCATGCCGCTCCGGTCCCCCCTGCAGCGCCACCGCCCCAGGGGCTCGCGCGCCGCATTGTCCGCCGGCTTCGCGACCTGGCCCGATGAACCCGGTGGGATCCTTGCGGGCGCTGCGCAGGCCCATTGCGTTTTCCATCGATAGCGGCACCCAGGTGATCAGCGGGGTCACTACCTGGATGCAGGCCTTGGTGCTGCGTCTGCATGCGGATGGCGTGCCCGTGCGCGTGCTGCTCCACCACATCGGCCCGGATCCCGATCGTTCCTCCATCGGCATGCCACTGCGGGCCGCGGGGGTCCCGGTGGACATTGTTCCTCGCGGCGCCGACCTGATCACCGACGTACGATCCACGCTCACTTATCTGGAACAACGACGACCTGTGGTCTATCTGCCGCAATGCCTCAACAGCATGTACTTCGCAGCAGGCATCGCGGGCGCACAGGGGCTGCCCTGGGTGCTGGCCATGCATTCCGACGACCCCGACTACTGGGCGTTGGCCGAGGCCCTGCGACCGGAAGGCGTGAACGGCCGGTTGGTGGCCGTATCGATGCAACTGGCGGCCGAGGTGAGGTCACGTGGTCTGGCCCGGGAACCGGTGATGATCCCCTACGGTGTGCCTGTGGGCGAGCGGGCCGCCAGTTGGTCCGATACGCCCTTCCGCGTGGCCTACAGCGGCCGCATGGTGGAGGAGCAGAAGCGCCTCTCGCTGGTGATGGACGTGCTGCTGGAGGCCTGCCATCGCGATGCCCGCATCGAGGCGGTGCTCTTCGGCGATGGTCCTGCACGGGCTGCGGCCCAGCAACGCGTGGAGGAGGCTGGTCTCCAGGGGCGCATCCGCTTCACCGGACGCCTGACGCCGGATGCCGTGCGCGCGGAACTTCAACACTGCCAGGCCGTGCTGCTGATGTCCGACTACGAGGGCCTGCCCGTGGCCCTGCTCGAGGCCATGGCCCAGGGCGTGGTGCCCGTGGTGCGCGCCATTCCCAGCGGTATCCCCGAACTGGTGGGTGATGGCACCACCGGGCTGCTGGTAGGGGAGGACGTGGACGATGCTGTGGCGGCGATACGCCGACTGGCGGATGATGAAGCCCTTTGGGCCCGCTGTTCAGTGGGCGCACATGAGCGGGTGGCCCTCAACTACAGCGAGGCGCGCAGCTATGCCGGCTGGGTGGACCTGCTGGTCGGAATGGCCCGGTGGTGTCCTGATGGCATTGCGCTCAACCTGCCGGAGCACATCGTACTGCCACCCCATGATATACGGCTGGACCGGGGCTACCCGATGCCTGCGCCACCGCCACCACCACAACCGACCTTTCTCCAGCGTGCGCGTCGTGCGGTGGTCAGGCGCCTGCGCGGAAAGTCCTGAGGCACCTTGATGCTGGGATTTTCACCGCTTTGGGCCACCTTCGCGGTCGACCTGCCGCGTAATTGTTCATGAACATCCTCTTCGTCAGCACCAACGACCACATGCCCTGGGGGGGCAGCGAGGTGCTGTGGACGCGCGCGGCACAGGTCCTGGCGGGGCGCGGCCATCGGGTCACGGCCAGCGTTCGACGCTGGTCTCCGCGCCACCGCGGCATCGAGACACTGCGCCAGGCCGGGGTGGTGCTGCACGAACGGGAGCGTGTACCGGTCGTCATGTCGCGCATGGAGAAGGCCTGGACGATGTGGCGCAATGGCTTCGTGCGCGAGTTCGCTGACAACCGGTGGATGGTCCTCAATGAGGCGCGGCCGGACCTGGTCGTGATCTCCCTGGGTAACCACCTGGACGAGCCCTTCCTCCAGTACGCTGAGCGTTTGCAGCGCATGCAGGTGCCCTATGTGGTGGTGGTGCAGCTGGTGCACCCGTTCGCTGATGTCACCGACGAACAGGCCGGGCGATTCATCCAGGCCTACGCCGGTGCGAGGCAGGTGGTCTTCGTGTCCGCCCAGAACAAGGCCGTCCTTTCACGCCAGCTGGGCCACATCTTCACGAACGCGGTGGAAGTGCCCAATCCCATCGACGTTGAACGACTGGCCGCACCGTTGCCCTATCCGTCCACGGCGGATGGTTTCCGGCTGGCCATGGTGGGTGCGCTCACCCCCTTCCACAAAGGGCAGGACCTTGTGCTGGAGGTGCTGGCCCAGGAGAAATGGAGGCAGCGCCCGCTCTTCGTGGACCTTTACGGCGAGGGCCGTGCGCGGGGCATCATTGAGCGCAACATCCAGCTGCTCGGGATCGAGCGGGTACGGTTGTGCGGATTCGAGCCGGACAAGCGGGCCATCTGGGGTGCCCACCATGCGGCGCTTTTCGCTTCGCGCATGGAAGGCCTCTCCCTGGCGCTGCTGGAGGCCATGGCCTGTGGTCGTCCGGTGTTCGCCACGGCGGTGGGCGATGCCCAGCGCTTCATCCGGGAAGGCGTGAACGGATTCCTCGCCACGCCGGGAGATGCCCAAGCCTTGGATGAGGCCTTGGAACGGGCATGGGCCCAGCGTATGGATTGGGAGGGGATGGGTGGGGAGGCCTTCGTCACCTTTGCACGTCTTCAGTCAGAGGACCCCGTCCAGAGGATCGTTGCATTAGCGGAACAGCGATCATGAACCGCATCCTGCTGATCACTCACGAGGCATCCCGCACAGGTGCTCCCTTGGTGGTGCTTCATTTTGCCCGGTGGCTGCGTTCAGTGCATCCGCACGTGGGTGTGGATGTGGTGGCGGTGAAGGGAGGTGCCTTGGCGGACGAGTTCCGCAAAGTGGCCGACAAGTATGTGGAACTGGTCGTTCCGCCACCCGCGCAGAAGCGCCTTCTGCTGCGCGCCTGGCACAAGGGCCTGCGCATGACCGGGTTTCGCAAGGAGCCCTCAGTGGCGGACATCAGGGACCGCCTTCTTCAGGACCTTGCTGAACGAGGATATGAGGTGGTGCTGGCCAACAGTCTGGCAAGTATCGCGGTCGGCGGTCGGGTAAAGGCCCTGTCCCAGGATAGACCCGTGTTGATCGCGTTCATCCATGAGCTCGAGATGGTCATCAAGCAACTGTTGCCGGACCTGCTGCAGCACCTGCGCCCCGTGGACCGGATATGGGCCGGGTCCGCGCTTGTCCGTGATGGTCTGGTCCGGCAATGGGCTGTGCCAGAGGAGCGTATTGACGTACAGTACCCCATCGCTCAGGTACCGGAACCCTCTGAAGCAATGGACAATGGGGCACAAGGGGGCGTGCTGCATGTGGTTGGTTTGGGTTCGGTGGCACTACGAAAGGGGTACGACCTGTTCATCCAAGTGGCCCTATGGGTGAAGCGTCATCATCCGGATGTTCCGGTCAGGTTCTCATGGGGTGGACCTGTGCCTCCCTATGACCGACCATTGATCGATCATGATCTGAAGCATGCCGGCCTTCAAGGTATCGTTGACTTCATCGGCGAGGTTGTTGATCCCCGGCCGCTCTATCGTGAGCTGGATGTCTTCCTGCTGCCCTCCCGTGAGGACCCCTTTCCCTTGGTGTGCATTGAGGCGGGTGCCATGGGCAAGCCGATCATCTGTTTTGAGGGGGCCACGGGTACGGCGGAGGTGCTCCGCCATGGTGGGGGGCGGATCGTGCCCTACCTGGATGTGGAGGCCATGGGCCAGGCGGTGGTGGACTATGCGCGCGATGCCGGTCGTCGGCAGGCCGATGGGGCCCTGAACCGGAAGCAATTCGCCATTTTTAGCCCCGCGCACCAGTGCCCGCTCATGCTCCAACGCATCGAGGAGGCCATGGCCCGCAAGGCATCGGTGAAATGAACGTAACGGCGATCGTCGTCACCTACAACGGCATGCAGTGGTTGCACCGCTGCTTGGGCAGCCTGCGGGCCAGCGAGCTGCCGGTGCGCACCATCGTGGTGGATAACGGGTCAACGGACGGTACCCTGGCGCATATCGAGGAGCACTTCCCCGAAGTGGAACTGATACGCGCCGGGCGCAACCTGGGCTTCGGTCAGGCCAATAACGTGGGCATGCGGATCGCCCTGGACCGAGGTGATGATCATGTGTTCCTGCTCAACCAGGATGCCTGGGTCCAGCCGGGCACCATTGGCCGATTGGTGGACCTGGCCGTTCCCGGGTCGCCCTTTGGAGTGTTGAGCCCCATGCATTTGAATGGCGCAGGGAATGCCTTGGACTGGGAGTTCTCCCTGTACCTCACCCCGACCCGCTGCCCCGGGTTGCTTTCCGAACTGGTCCTGGGCCGGGCCAGGGACCGCGTCTTCGAGGCGGAGTTCATCAATGCAGCGGCCTGGCTGATCACCAGGAACTGCCTGCTCACCGTGGGGGGGTTCAGCCCCTCGTTCTTCCACTATGCGGAGGACGATAATTATCTCCATCGGCTTTTTTTCCATGGATTGAAGCTTGGCTTGGTGACCGATGCCTTCGCCCACCATGACCGTGAGGGCCGCACGAGCAATCCCTATTTCGATGATACGCGTGTCTTCAGGGTCCGGCAATTGCGCAAACGGTTCGCCGACCCCAATGAGGACCTCGACATCGGAGGGGAGCGGAAGCGGCTACGAGGGCGGTTGGCGCAGGCCATGGTCCGGTTGAACAAACGGCAGGCGCTCATTGCCAGGGACCACCTCAAGCTGATGGACGAGGCTGACCTCGGACCGGTGGTCCTGGACCGCGAACTGTCCCGCATCAAAGGCCCCACCTTCCTGTGACCGCAGCCCACATGCCCTCAGAACCAACGCATCCGCTCGACCAGGGAGTTGCCGTGATCATACCGGTATACAACGCCGCGCCTTTCCTGCGCGAGGCGGTGCGCTCTGCATTGGTCTTCCCGCACGTGAAGGAGGTGGTCCTGGTGGAGGATGCATCGCCGGACAACAGTCTGGAGGTGTGCCGCTCGTTGCTCGGGACCGACCCGCGGATCACCTTGATCCGCCATCCCGATGGCCGCAACCACGGGGCTGGTGCAAGCCGCAACCTGGGTTATGCGAGCTCCCGGAGCCCGTTCGTGGTATTTCTCGATGCGGATGATGTCTTCCTTCCCAATCGGTTCGACAAGGAGCGCGAGGTCTTCGCCCGCCATCCCGATGCGGATGGGGTGTACGGGGCCACCGGGGCCATCTTCCACGATGAGGTGGGCAGGCAGCGCTTCCTGCAGTTCTGTCCGGAGGATGAGCTCACCACTGTCCGGGTGGAGGTCCCCCCGGAACGCCTCTTCAGTGGATTGCTCGGCTGTATCAAGGGATTCGGCTATTTCCACCTGGATGCGTTCACGATCAGGCGCAGTGCCGTGGACCGCCTCGGGCTGACTTATCCCACGCGTGAGGAGGTCTGGCACGAGGACACCGAGTATGTCCTGAAACTGGCGCACGGCAGCCGCCTCTATGCTGGTGAGCTGCGTGAACCGGTCGCGTTGCGGGGTGTGCATGCCCACAACCGCTACACGGCCATTGCCGATATCGCCTCCACACGGCACGTGCTTTACCAGCGCCTGGAGGCATGGTCGCACACCGTCCCCATGGGCCGCCAGGAGCGGCGTATGCTCGTCGCCAAACGCGTGTACTATGGGGTGTTCGGTTGCCGGAACTTCTGGCAGCGCGTGGCCTACGCCTGGCACTTCCTGCGGCACCCCTGGCTGCTGGGCTGGGTGCAGGTGCGCGAGGCGTGGACCGATGCCCTGCTCGGGAAGGGGTCGCGTCCGGCCCAGTGGGTCCGCTCGCTGGCTTGGCGTCTGCTGCCGCGCATCACCACTTCGGTGGAGTGATCCGCAGGAGCGTCCGGGAGTGATACTTTGCATCGCATGTCCTCAACCCGTCCCCGCATCGCCATCGTCACCCCGCGGGCTGATGGATACAGCGAGACCTTTGTGGCCGCCCATATCGACCGGCTGCCTGGCGTGGTCCGTGTGCTGGTGGACGGTAATCTGCCGCGCCAGGTGATGAACGGTCCACGCCTCTTGCGTGGTGGGCGCAGCGGTCGCATGCTGGACATGGCCGAGGCGGTGGCCCGCGGCACCACGGTGGAAGGGTTGGTGGAACGGCGTGTGGCCGGTGTGCTGCGCCGCGACGGCATCGACGTGGTGCTGGCTGAGTACGGTGATACGGGCGAGGCCATGGTGGAGGCGTGCCGCCGCGCGGGCTGCGCCCTGGTGGTGCACTTCCACGGGTTCGATGCCCATCGCGGTGACGTCATCGCCGCACAGGGCGGTTACCAGCGCATCTTCTCCCGGGCGAAGGCCCTGGTGGTGGTGAGCCGCGCCATGGAGCAGCAGCTGCTCAAGCTCGGGGCCCCGCGCGAAAAGGTCGTTTACAACTGCTACGGCGTCGATGTGGAGCGCTTTTCCGCCGGCCGCCCGGCCGAAGCCCCGCCGCACTTCCTGGCCGTGGGGCGTTTCGTGAACAAGAAGGCGCCACATCTGTCGCTCGAGGCGTTCCGTCGCGTGCTGACCCAGCGTCCTGATGCGCAGCTGACCATGGTGGGCACCGGCCCATTGTGGGAGAGCTGTGCGCGGTTGGTGAAGGCCCTCGGCATCGAAGGTCAGGTACACCTGCCCGGTGTGCTCAGGCCTGAGGCCATCGCGGGACTTTTCCGCACCAGCCGGGGTTTCGTGCAGCACAGCGTGGTGGCGGACAATGGGGACAGTGAGGGCACCCCGCTCGCGGTGCTGGAGGCCATGGCATCGGGCGTTCCGGTGGTGGCCACGGCACATGCCGGCATTGCCGATGTGGTGACGCATGGGGAGGAGGGGCTGCTCTGTGCGGAGCATGATGTGGAGGCGATGGCGGCACATCTGCTCACCCTTGTGGATGATCCCCAGCTTGGTGGCCGCATGGGCCGCGCCGGACGTGCCCGTGTGGAGGCGCATCACCGTGTGGAGAGCTCCATCGCCGCCCTGCACGCGGTGCTCGATCGCGCTGTATTCCCTCGGTAGGCACCCATGCGCGTTGCGTTCATCACCCACTACAGCGACCTGTACGGCGCCAATCGGTCACTCCTGGACCTGTTGGTGGGCCTGCGCGCGCGTCATGGTGTGGTACCCCATGTGGTGCTGCCTGTGGAGGGCCCGTTCCAGGAGGTGCTGGTCAGGGCTGGGGTGGACCATGCGGTGGTGCCGTTCCCGATCTGGATGCGGCCCCGGTATTACATGGGAGGGCCTCATCATCGCTTGCGTCAGTGGATCGCGGAGCAGCGCAAGTCTGCGCAACGGGATGCGCAGGTGCGGAGGGCCGTTCCCCAGGTGGTGGAACATTGCAAGCGTTGGGGTGTGGGTATCGTGCATTCCAACAGCATCGTCACCGGTCTGGGCGATGCGGTCGCCCGGTTGATGTCCGTGCCTCATGTCTGGCATGTGCGTGAGCTGCATCGCGAGCATTATGGCTTCCATGTGGATGGCGGCGAACACAGGCTGGCGCGGGCCCTTCGGCGCAGCGCGGCCGTGATCGCCACGTCCGATGCGGTTTCCAGGTCGTTGCGCCGGGTCATGCGGCGGGGTGGCCATGTCATCCGCATCTACAATGGGGTGGTCACCCGGGATCGTCTGGCCGAGCTGCGTGCACAGGCGGATCGGCGTTGGACGATGGACGGCCCCTTCCGGTTCGCCCAGTTGGGCCTCTTCCATGCCGGCAAGGGGCAGGTGGAGGCGGTGGAGGCGTTGGCCTTGGTCAGGCAGGCGCGACCGCAGGTGCGGCTGGTCCTTGCCGGCGAGGGCAGGCAGGAGGCGGTGCGGGAGCGTGTCGCCGCCCTGGGCCTGCAGGAGTGCGTGGAGTTCGCCGGTTTTGTGGATGATCCACTGGCGCTGCTCCTGGGCGTCCATTGCGCGTTGAGCCCATCGCGGCATGAGGCGTTCGGAAGGTCCGTGGCCGAGGCCATGGCCACTGGGATCCCGGTCATCGGTCACCGGTCCGGCGCCACACCCGAGTTGATCACGCCTGGTGTCAATGGGGACCTGTATGAGGGAGGGGCCGCGGAGCTGGCCGTACGGATGGCCCATTGGGCCGGTGATCGCGAGACCGCACGGCTGGCGGGCCTTCGAGGCATGGACGAGGTGGAGGCGCGGTTCACCGTGGAGCACATGGTCGATGGCGTTATGGGGATCTATCGCGATCTTGGCGCGGCCAATGCCCGCTGAGCGGTCCGGAGTGTGCAGGGTTGCACCGCCCGTGCTCAAGGGGCGCCCGATCTGAGCCGATCATCACCGCCCAAGGAGTTCCATGAGAGTCGCCTATTTCACCCATTATGCACAGTTGCTTGGGGCGAACCTTGCGCTCTTGGAGTTGATGACGGGGCTGCGCGAACGGCATGGGGTGAGCCCGCATGTCATCCTGCCAGCTGAAGGTCCCTTCCTGGAGGCCCTGGGTGCGCATGATGTCCCCTATAGCGTCATCCCCTTCGGCATGTGGATGCATAAGAGACGCTACATGGGCGGCTTGCATCATCGTGCCCTGCAGGCCTTTCGTGAACACCGGGCCGCGCGCGCACGGTTGAAGGAGATCGAGGAGGGGGTGCCCGGAATAGCGGGCTTGTGCCGCCGGCTTGGTGTCGAACTTGTCCATTCGAACAGCGCTACGCTGCTCTCCGGGTCGCTCGTTGCGCAGCAGCTGAAGGTGCCTCATGTATGGCACATCCGTGAGCTGTTCCGCGAACACTATGGCTACAGACCTGATGGTGGTGAGCGTCGATGGAGGCGGGCCGTTCGTTCAAGTGATGCCGTTATCGCGATCTCTGATGCTGTGGCGGTGAGCTTGCGTTCCGCCATGGGGCCTCGCTCGTCGCATTTACACCGGATCTACGATGCGCCGTTCCGGACCGCCGACCTTGCACAATGGCGCGTCAGGGCCGAAAGCCATGTTCGATCGGATGGTCTTTTCCGCTTCTTCCAGATCGGTGTGTTCCATCCGAGCAAAGGGCAGATGGTCACTCTGGAAGCGTTCGCCGAGGTCCACCGGGGGTTCCCGAACGCGCGCTTGGTACTGGTCGGTGACGGCCAGGTGGGGCCGGTCCGCGATCGTATCTCCGCACTTGGATTGGAGAACGTGGTCGAAGTTCGGGGCTATGTTCCGAACGCCATGCTCCTCCTGCTCGATGCGGATTGCTTGTTGAACCCGTCGCAGCACGAGGCGTTCGGCCGCACCACCGTGGAGGCGATGGCCTTGGGCGTACCCGTGATCGGTCATGCCAGTGGCGCTACACCGGAGTTGATCGGGTCGGGTTCCGGGGGGCGGGTCTTTCGGGGTGGTCCTCAGGAGATGGCCGCCCTCATGCGTCAATACCTGGAAGATCCCGGAAAGGCTCGGGAGGACGGCCAACGAGGTATGCAACGGGTGGCCGAGAACTTCACCTTGGAACCCATGCTGGACCGGGTAATGAGCGTCTATCGATCATTGCGGACCGGTCCATTGGACCAGCGCGGATAGTCCGGAACTTTGCCTGCCTGGCTAGAAGACCATGCTGCCCCGCATCACCATCATCACGCCCAGCTACCAGCAGGCATCTTACCTGGAGGAGTGCATCCGCTCGCTCCATGATCAGGGATATCCCGATCTGGAGCACATCATCGTGGATGGCGGCAGCACCGATGGGTCGCGCGAGATCATCGAACGGTATGCGGACAAGCTGGCCTGGTGGTGCTGTGAGAAGGACCGGGGGCAAAGCCATGCGATCAATAAGGGGCTTGCGCACGCCACGGGCCAGGTCTTCGGTTGGTTGAACAGCGACGATCTGCTGCTGCCCGGGTCCCTTCATGCGGTGGGGGAGGCCTTCGCCGAACACCCGGACATGTCGGTGCTCACCGGTGTGCGCATCGAGCGGGCGGCCGATGGCACTGAGCGTGCGTTAGCGCAGGACGATCCCGGGGATACCGACGGGTACTACATCCATCCGCGTATCAACCAGCAATCCACCTTCATGCGGATGGACCTGGTGAAGGCCCTGCCCGGTGTGGAGGAGAAGCTGCATTACGTCATGGACTATGAGCTGTGGTTGCAGCTGATGTTCCGACACGGCACCACCGATGTGTGGGTCGACCCGCGGCCGTTGTCCGTGTTCCGGATCCATCCCGTGAGCAAGACGAGCACGGTGCACCACCGCTTCCTGGACGAGATCGCCAGCATGCTGCACGGACTGGCGATGGCCACCGGGCAGCAGGTCCTGGCAGGTGTGCTGGAGAAGGGCCATCGCATCACACC
>CAUJFM010000336.1 GCA_963169595.1 Bacteroidota bacterium
CACCGGTCCGGTGGACCATACGGTGGTGGAGGGCCTGCTGGCCCGTGCCGAGGCTGCCAGCCTTGCGGCGGGCGATGCGGTGACGGTGCGCAAGCGCCTGTTCAATGTGCTGGTGGAGGGATTGGAGAACGTGCATCACCATGCCGGAGATGACCATCGTTCCTCGGCTTTTGCGGTGCTGGTGGATGCGGGGGATGGCTACAGACTGGTAATGGGCAATTCCATGCCGGTGGCCATGGCCGCCCTGCTCACCCACCGGGTGGAGGTGCTCAATTCCATGGACGAGGCCGACCTCAAGCAGCACTTCATGCTGATGCTCGGCAACGATTCTCGTACCGAACGGGGAGGTGCCGGTCTTGGACTGCTTACCATGGCACGCAAGTGCCATCGCCCCATCATCGTGCGCACCTTCCCGCTGGACCAGCATTCCGCCTACCTGGTGATGGAGGTGGCGGTGTTGCGGTGATCCTTCAGCGCCCTTCCGCGTAATCGCTCAGGTAGGAGAACCGTTCGGTCAGGTGGCCGTTCGCGGCGATCGTCGCCCGGCCGATCATGCCTTCCTGGTCATCCCCCGCGAGGTGGGGCAGTACACGCTCGATCAGGTCGTTCCCGAAAGCCGCGGAAGCATCGCGGGGCAGCTCGCACGGCAGGTTGTCCACGGACATCACGGTGATGCTGCCGGGAGCTCCTGGCGCCACCTCGTGCCCCGTGTTGCGATCGTAACCGAAGAAGGGGGCCGCGATGGTGCTCGCCTTCAAGGTGCTGTCGATGGGGCCGCCCACATCACAGCTGATGTCGGCCACCACCTGCAGGGTCAGTCCGGGGTCGCGCAGGTCATCGGCGCTGAGGATCTTGGGGCCACGCGGGTCCCAGAAATGGCAGGCCATGTAGATCTGTGCGCGCCGCGCGAACGGCCGGAAGCGCGAACGATGTCCGCGAGGGTCCTGATGGAAGGCGGTCTTGTCGAAGGGCTGGCCATCTTCCCGTTCGTACAGGTCGTCGCTTCCCAGCGCTGTGTAGACCGGTCCGTCGAAGGTCCCGGTCAGGAAGGCGGCGGGGGTGATGCGTTGCACACCGGCCCGCTCCAGTACGCCCATGGCGCCCTTGCCCACACGGCCACCGCCCGTGAGCACGATCCGCAGGTCCTTGGGCAGGGGGTAGGCATGCAGGTACCGCTCCAGTTCCTCCAGGTCATGGCAGGCATGCGCCGGCTTCAGCTCAGGGCCTCCGTGCAACAGCTGCCACGCCCTGAACCCGTTGTAGGCGCCCACCACACCGGCCCAGTAGCCGAAGGCCAGCACACGCTCACCCTTTGGGTCGGTGAGCAGCTCGTGGTCGATCAAGGTGATCTTCCGGTCGAGAATGGTGCGCAACAGCTTCTGGTTGTGCGCCTGTTTCTTGATGGTGTGGCTGAAGAAGAGGTAGCTCTTTCCGGGAAGCAGCATGTCCAAGGGCACCTCCTTCACACCCAGGATCAGTTCCCGGTCCCCCAGGTCGTCCACCAGCTGCACACCGGCCGCTTCGTATTCAGCGTCCGTGTAGGCACGCACGTTGCTGCGCTGCACGGTGAGGTCGATGTTGGGGTACTTGGCGATGACGCGGGCACATTGCTCGGGCGTCAGCGGAACGCGGCGGTCCGCTGGCTGCTTGCCTTCGCGGATGATGCCGATCTTGCGGTAAGGGACTGCCATTTTGAACGGCCGCAAACTTAGGACATTGCGCTGCGGGGTTTGGCACGGAGTTCGCCGAGGGACCGATGTCCGCGTACCTTTGCGCGGTTGTTCTTTGGAAGCACTTGGGGCCGATCTGGATTCGACAGCGGCTTCGTGAGGTGCGGTAAGCATGCCGGGCGTGATGTGCGGCCCGTATCCCAGTGCATCAACGCCATAACTGGCGAAGTAGACTACGCTCTCGCAGCTTAACAGCCTCAGGCTGTTCGGCTTAATCCTCGCGAATAACAGTAGCGCGGACGAGTACCCCTCGGGAAGGCCCGTCAACCTCCTTCCCGGATCAGGGGTGTCATCATGGAAGACTGGCCTGCGCGGTGGTCCGGAGCGCAGGTAAGAAACAGGACCTAAGTCCCGGCTGGGGTGCCCTTCCCCAGGCTTGGATCGAAAACCAATGAAGCGGCTAAGCATGTAGAAAGCCCATTTCTCGGTCGTTTGGACGGCGGTTCGATCCCGCCCGGCTCCACCTTCGCCTCGCCGAAGCAAGGCCCATGGCGTCAGCCAATGGGCCTTGCGGAGGCGGGCTTCGCTTCGTTCTCTTCTATAACCGCTGGCCTTGCTTGGGCGAGGCTTCGGTGGACACGGTCCACCTATGCGAGCATGGTCTTCCCGTTCACCGTCTATATCCTGCGGACCGCGGATGGTCACACCTATGTTGGATGTACCGCCAATCTGGAGGAACGCTTGCGCCGTCATCAGTCCGGGTTGGTCCACTACACCAAGGACAAGCTTCCTGTGCAGTGCATCGCGGCCTTCGGGTTCCACGATAAGTACAAGGCATACGCTTTCGAGAAGTACCTGAAGAGCGGTTCGGGAAGGGCCTTCATGAACAAGCGCCTGGTCTGATGTTCGCCTCGCCGAAGCAAGGCCCAGGGCGTCAGCCAAAGGGCCGTGCTTCGGCGGGCTTCGCTTCTTTCACTTCTCTACCGCCGGCCTTGCATGGCCGAGGCTTCGGTATGCATGGTACGTCCTATGAAGAAGAAGGCCCGCCACAGTGGCGGGCCTTGAGCATTCAGGTCGTGTCCGATCAGAATCCCACACCGATCCCGCCGCTGACGATGGGGCCTTGGTTGAAGTAGATGCTGTTGGGGTCCTGCATCACGTCAAAGAGCACTTGGAAGAAGATCGAACTGCGGCCGCCAAGGTGCTGAACGTACCCTGCGCCGATGAGCAGGTGCGGCACCCAGATCCGGGGTTGGATCTCGCTGAACGCCGCGAACCGGTTGGCCTCCACGTTCATGTGGAGGAACTCGGCATGGGCATAGGCCTGTTCAATGAAGCGGAACCGGCTGAAGACACGATAGCCATAGGCCTTGAAATCATAGGCGGGCACGAAGCGGTTATCACGGAAGTACCAATAACTGCCGCCAAGGCCCACGGACAGCTTGTTCTTCTGGTCCACTTTGTACGCCACCATCGGATCGAGCTGGATGGCCGTGACCGTGCCGAACGAAAGGCCGATCCCCCCGCCGAACCAAAGGCGGTCCTTCAGCGGCCGAGGGTCCTTCTTCGGGTTGATGCTGGTCGTTCCTGCGGCCAGACCACCGCCCTGTTGAGCGAACGCGGTGCCATGCAGTGTGCAGGCGGAAAGGAGCAGAAGGAACAGGAACGGGCGCATGATCACGAAGATAGCGGCCCCGCATCACGCCAAGCGCGCGGGCCATGGTGCCGCTCAAAGGAAACCGCCAACAGCAGGCCCCGCATGATCATCCACGTGAGGAAGGCCGCCCAGATGGCATGCAGCTTCCAGCCCAGGTGGTCACCGGCCATGATGGTCGGTACAAAGGCCACGAACGTGGAGACCAGCAGCACATTGCGCAGCACCTTGCCGTTCCCCAGCCCCTTGTACACGCCATCGAACGCGAAGGCCACGGCGTTGATGGGCTGCGTTAGCACCACGAGCCAGAGCATGCTGTCCAACAGGCCCAGTACCACTGTATCCTCGGTGAACAGGGTACCCAGCACCCGGTAGCTGGCCAGGTAGATCACCGCGAGGGCGGCACCGATGGTCACGCTCATGCGCACCACCTGCCAGCTCACCCGATGGAGGTCACGCCAGTTGCGCTCCCCGTTCAACCGGCCCACCAACACGCTGCCGGCCGCTGCATAGCCATCGATGAAGAAAGCGCTGAACAACCAGATCTGCATGGCGATGCTGTGCGCGCCGATGTACGCTTCACCATAGCCCGTGGCGTAGCGATTGCCGAGGTAGTAGCACACGTTCAAGGCAAGGGTCCGTGCGAAGAGGTTGCCGCTCAGCAGCCACAGGTCCTTCAGCTCGGGATGCCACCACGTGCGGGGCACGATGCGGAACGGGGTCCGTGCGTGCAGCACCCACAGCGCGGCCACGAACATCACCACCTGTGCGGCCACGCTGGCCCAGGCGCTGCCGCTGCTGCCCATGGCGGGCACGGGTCCGTATCCGAAGATCAGCAAGGGGTTCAGCAGCCCGTTCACCACGGCGCCGGCCACGCTGATCCACATGCCCCAGCTCAGGTTCTGGATGCCGCGGAAGGCCCCGGTCACCGCGAAAGTGGCGAGCACCAACGGGTGCCCGTAGCTCCGCACATGGTAATATTCCACGGCCTTGGAGAGCACCTGGCCCTCGGCGTTATAGAACCGGAAGATGGGTTCGGCGAACGCGTTGGTGAGGGCGAAGAACCCGAAGCCCAGCGCGAAGTTCATCCAGATCGCCAGCGGGACCAGTCCGCCCACGGCCTCCAGGCGCCCTTCCCCATAGTACCGCGCCACCACGGCCAGTACGGCACTGCGTGTCTGCGCCAGCACCCACACCACCAACAGGAAGAAGCTGCTGGCGATGCCCACCGCAGCCAGGTCCGCCGTGCCCAACCGGCCCACGAAGGCGGTGTCCACCAGCGAGATCACCGGCTCGGCAATGCCGCTGATGATCGCGGGCACCGCCAGCCGGTCAAGGTCACGACGGGTGATGGGGGAGGAGGGGGCGCGGGACATGCATGCACCGCCACAACGACCAGCGGTGGGAGCCAGCAAAGATGGTCAGTCGCCAGCGGGTGTTGGACCGGTGGCATGCACTCGATAGAGCGTCCAAGGTGGCCATCCTTCATTCCAGGTGTACCAGCGCATCAAGTGCTCTTCCCAGAGCGGAGCCGTGCGGGCCAGCGGTTCGAAGTGTTGCCGTGTGGTGGCTTGCAACAATGCGAGATCCGCATCACGCAGCACGACCAACGGCGTAGGCAACGGACCCTGCACTGCACCTGGCGCGATAGCCGTATCGCCCGGTACCTTGTCGCGGTAGAACGGCGGCACTTCGATGCGCCAGGCGACGACCGGATCGATGAGGTAGGTCACCGCGCCGGCACCGCGCATCGGCGGGACCAGTGCTGTGCGGCCGTTGCCCGCGGGTCGCATCACCACCACTGCCAGGGCCACCAGGTTGATGAGCACCAGCCCGCCAACGAAGAACTGGCGGAGCCATGCCGGGATCGCCTCCAACCCCGCACGCATGGACGATACCGCGAGCATGACCAGCAGCGGTGCCAGGTCGGCGATGGGGAACAGGAAGCGGACCTCCTTGTGGGGCACCAGGGTGAGCACCACCAGCAACGGCGTGATGCACCAGACGAGCAGGTGGCGCGGGCTTCGGACCAGCACCACGATGAACGCGGTCAACAGCAAGGCGCCGATCGGCGGGATGGTATACTTCATCACCCAGGGCGGGTAGTAATACCACGGCAGCGTGTCGAACGCTTCGCGCGGCGGACCGCTCACGGCCATCATCCAATAGTTCCACGTGCTGAGCACCACCCGGCCATAGAAGAGGCTGTCCGCCACTAGGCCGAGCAGCACGGTGAGCAGGCCCGCGAACACCAACTGAAGGACCAGCCGAGTGCCGGGACGTCGCACCACGACCAGCCAGGCGATCGCCCCGGCCACTACCACGGCGGTGGAGGGCCGCAGCAACACCGCCATCGCCAATGCTGCACCGGCGGGCCAGGGCCATCGCGCGGCTTGGTCCGGCTTGCGCAGCAGGGCCGCAAGTCCCAGCAGCAGGAACGAGGCGGACCAGCCCTCGGAACTGAAGCGCACGTGCAGGAAGGGGAGGAACCAGAGGCCGATGGAGAGCAGCATGAACGGCTGCTGCAGATCACGCGGGAGTTGATCACGCGCTGCACGGACAAAGGCCCTGACAGCGATCAAGGCGAGCAGGGCCGAGAGCAGGCGCAAGAGGAAGGCCTGGTGCAGCGGGTCGGCGATGCCCACGCTCCGCGCAGCGACGATGGTGCCGGCCGCGATCCAGGGTTGGATGGATGAACGGATCCCGGTGGGATGCTCCCAGGCCAGGTGCCCCGGCGGCAGTTCGCCAAGCTTGGTTTGCGCGAACTCGATCACCTGGTGGTGCTCGTCGGCGCTGTGATAGCCGCTGCTGTTCCACGCCGTCACCACATGCAGTGTCACCGCCACCACGGCGATGAGCACAGGGTGCCGATGCGGGTTGGAGAACAGCAGATTCATCCCCACGAAGGTGCAGGAAAAGCGAACGGGCCCGTCAAGGCCCGTTCACTGGTTTGTTCAACAGGCGTGTTCAATGGCTGCGCTCCAG
>CAUJFM010000337.1 GCA_963169595.1 Bacteroidota bacterium
ATCGCCGCACGCATCCGGCCTGTGCGGATGACGCCGGTACAGGTAGGCCTTGCGTCCCCGCGTTGAGCCGTTGTGGGCCTGTTGCGGACCGGGTCAGGAGCCCAGCTTCAGCTCCTTCACCTCGCCTTTCTCCGAGATCCACAGGTACTTGATCAGCTCCTTCACCTCCTTCTTCGGGAAGGCTTCGGGCAGCTGGCAGTGCAGGGTGATGTTGTAGGTGTACTGCACCGGCGGCTCAGTGATCTCCGCGTGTAGCACGATGTCGAACTGGCCGTAGGGCACCTTGTTGTAGAACAGGGTGTTGGGCTGCCGCACATCGTTCACCACCTGGCCCTTGCGACGGCTGTTGAGGCTGCTTTGTACGCGCGACTTGTAGGTGGTGTAGCGGTCCAGGGGGAAGTAGGCCCCGTTCTTCTCCGCAGCGATGCGGTGGCTGTCGCCCACCTTCAGGCCCAGCTTGCCGAAGTTCTCCAGTTTCTGCTGCAGCAGCCGGTTGGCGAACATCCGCAGGGTGTCGTAGCAGGCGCTCTGGTCCTTCACGAAGAAGTCCACCTTCACCAGGTCATAGATCTCCTCCTTGGCGCAGGCGGTCACCAACTTGTCCAGGATGCGTGCATCGCGGAAGCGGATGTGGATGTTCTTCTGGATCTCGAAGCCGGCGGGGATCTCCTGGTAGGTCCTGCTGAACAGCTTCCGGGTCGTTTCCAGCTCATAGACGGGCACGAAGGACAGCATGTCCGTGAAGAAGTCGTCGGCCTTCACCCCGTGTTCCTTCACGCGTCGCATCACCGCATCCACGCGGGCGCTCATCAGGCTATCGGCCTCTTCGGCGGTCTGCCCCAGCTGCGTCACGTGGAAGATGGCGAGGTAGCTGTCGGCCTTCATGTTCATCATGGCGTTCACCTCCAGCACCAGTACGTTGCCCTGCAGGGAGGCCTTTACCGGCTGCTCGGCCTGTTGGAAGAAGATGCGGCTGTTGCTCTCGTACATCAGGTTGCCCATGGCCTGGGGGCGGGCCGTGAGGCCGAGTACAAGGGCAGGCAACAGGAGGATGGCGCGTGTGCTGGGGTTCATGTTCCGTTCGGTTTTGCGAGCGGTACACGAAGCCGGCCCAAGCGTTCAATGCGGCTCGTTCCCTTCCGGCGGCGGAGGAGGAGGAGGAGAGAGCCGACGCGAACCGGCATAGAGGTCGTAGCGGAAGAAGCGGCAATCCAGCGGTCCGTTGAAGAGCTGGACCCGCTTGGCGGGCGTGAGCCGCACAGCCTTCGCGGCTTCCAGATTGCTGGTCAGCATCCACGCGGTCCAGCCGGTCCAACGGTGCTTCAGCGTGTCGCCCACCATGGTGTACAACGCGCGGATCTCCTCGTCGTCGGAGGCACGTCCCACTCCGTGCTGGTCCATGCGCTCGCCATAGGGCGGGTTCATGATCAGCATGCCCGGCCCGGCCGGAGGCTCCAGGTCGGCGAAGGCACAGTGGCGCAGGGTGATGGCATCCTCCAGCTTGGCCGCGCGAACGGTATCCTGGGCCTTGCGCACCGTGGTGGGGTTCACATCGCCGCCCAGCAGTACCGGCGAGGCATCGGTGATGCGTTCGATCATGGCGCCGCGGATCCTCTCCCACAGGTCGGCGTCGAAGTCGGGCCAGTGTTCGAACCCGAACTTCTCCCGGTAGTAGCCCGGTGGGATGTTCGCCGCCAGCAGCGCGGCCTCGATCAACAGCGTGCCCGAGCCGCACATGGGGTCCACCAGGGGCATCTGGCGGTCCCAACCGCTGAGCAGCACCATGCCGGCCGCGAGCACCTCGTTCAAAGGGGCGGCGTTGGTGTCCTGCCGGTAGCCCCGTTCATGCAGCGAACCGCCGGAGCTGTCCAGCGACACGGTGCAGTGTTCGTTCACCACGTGGATGTGGATCCGCAGGGTAGGCTCGTGCAGGTACACCGAGGGCCGGCGCCCCGTCCGCTCCCGGAAGCGGTCCACGATGGCGTCCTTGGCCTTCAGCGCGAGGTACTGGCTGTTGTCGGCCCAACGCGCGTTCAGGTTGCACTTGATCAGGAAGGTGTCCGTGTTGGCCATGTGGGCATCCCAGCGGATGCGCTTCACGCCCATGTAGAACTCCTCCGCATTGCGCGCTTGGAAGCTGGCGATGGGCACCAGCACCCGCACCGCGGTGCGCAGCATGAAGTTGGCCTTGTACAGGAACCCGAGGTCGCCCGTGAAGCTCACCGCCCGGTTGTGGCGCTCGGTGTCGCGCGCGCCCAGCTTCACGAGTTCGGTGCGCAGCACGTCCTCCAGCCCGTGAAGGGTCTGGGCGATCATCCGGAAGGATCCCTGTTCCATGGTCGGTGCGAAGGTCGGTGGTGTGCCGCGAACCGCCAGCCGTTACCTTCGCGCCCCATTCCAACCCCATGACCGTACGTCCCATCCCCGCCGTGCTGGCGATGACCATCCTCAGCGCCTGCTCGCAGGGCCAGAAAGAAGCCCGCGTCGACCTCCTTACCCAGATGGACTCGGTGAGCTATGCCATCGGCACCGACATCGGCAACAACTTCAAGCGCTCCAAGCTCGACAGTGTGAACGTCAATGCCCTCTCCATGGGCCTGCAGGACGCGCTGGACAGCGCCACCCTGATGGACGAGGCCACCGTGCAACAGGTGGTGCAGGGGTACATGATGAAGCTGCAGGAGCGCAAGATGGCCGAGGAGCGCGCCAAGGGCGAGGAGAACCGCGTGGCGGGCGAGAAGTTCCTGGCCGAGAACGGCAAGCGCACGGGCGTGGTCACCACCCCCAGCGGCCTGCAGTATGAAGTGGTGACCCTCGGCACTGGTCCCAAGCCTGGGGCTACGGACCAGGTGAAGGTGCACTACACCGGCACGCTCATCGATGGTACCAAGTTCGACAGCTCCGTGGACCGCGGCGTACCCGCTACATTCCCAGTGAACCAAGTGATCCCCGGATGGGTGGAAGGCATCCAGCTGATGCCCACCGGCAGCAAGTTCAAGTTCTACATCCCCAGCGACCTGGGCTACGGTCCCACCGGCGCTGGTGAGAAGATCCCCGGCAACAGCACGCTCATCTTCGACGTGGAGCTGCTGGAGATCGTGAAGTAAGCGATTGATGATCCCTTGGAAGGGTGTTCGGCCAGGTGCCGGGCACCCTTCCTGCTTTTCAGGCGTTCAGGGCCTCTCGGGCAGCGGCATCCAATGCGTCACCTCGTGGAAGAAGCGGTTGCTGGTGCCTTCCCCCAGCCAGAAGTGGGGCGTTCCGGTATAACCGGTCTTGCTGGGGTTCTTCATGAAGAAGTCCAGCGCGAACCGCATCACCACCACCTCACGGAGTTCGGAGGCGCCAGTCTTACCGGGCAGGAACACGGTATGGCCGGGCACATAGCAGAGCACGCGCTCGCCATCACCTGGCAAGGCCTCATCCACAGATGTCCATCCGGCCATGCGGCCAAGATAGAGCGGGTGGTTCAGACCATCGGCTCCAGCGGCACGGCATCACCGGTGATCAGCTCCAGCAGCTGTGCCTTGGCCTGCTCGGCATACCGCCGTGTGGTCTCGTCGCTTTCGCTGAACATCTTCGTCGCCTCCTTTTGCACCAGGTAGCGCAGCAGGTCGCGGTGCACGTCCAGCCCACTGCCGGTGATCACACCATGGCGGCTGTGGTTCCATTGCCACAACAGGCGCAGGTTGAGGCGCAGGGAGGTGCGGTCGTGCAGACGTCCGCCCTGGATCACCCAACCGCGGCCCTCATGCCGTTGCACAAGCGTGCGCAGGGCAGTGCGGATGCTGTCCACCAGGCTTTCCACGGTCACGGCACCCTCGGGGCGTCGCACCAGGTCGGCCGGGGTGATGTCGTCGTTGCGCAGGTAATAGAGCTGGTTGGCGCGCGCCATGCTCTTGTTGAACTCCATCATGGCCGGATTCACCGTGCCGGCATGCACCACGATGGTGCCGTCGTGGCCATCCACGGCCTCGCGCTCCTTGTCGGCCAGCATCTCCAGGTAGGAGGCCTTCACTTTCTGCTGGTCCAGCGGAGGTAGCACGAAGGATGGTGCGCCGATGGCATGGCAGCCCCGGCGGTGGCCCGTGCCGATGAGGAGCAGGCTCAGCGCGCGAAGGAAAGGGGCGTTCAGTCCGATGCGTTCGCGATCGGGCAGCACCGGCACATCCGGCCCGTTGAACAAGGCGATGTGGTCCGCCGCATAGCCCTGCGGGTCGAAGCAGAGGCCGGCGGCATGGTGCATCAGTTCGAAGAGGATCTCGTCGCATTCCAGCGCTCCGGCCACGCTGTCGATCATCACCGTGGCGCGGAAGGTGCCGCGCTCCAGGCCGAAGTGCTCCTCCAGGGTGGAGAACAGCTGGGCCCAGAGCCGCGCTTCCAGGTGGCCGTGCACATCGCGCAGGTAGAACCACACGCCGCCCTGCCGCTCGGCCAGCACCCGCGCGCTGCTTTGCGCGAACAGGGCCAGGTCGAAGAAGGCCGCGGATACCGGATCGCCGTCGTTGGTGAGCGCGCCTTCCAGGGCGTAGAGGGGGCGGGGCACCACCATCAGGCGCGTGGGGGTGGTGGGGTTGATGCGGATGCGACCCAGCACGGGGTCCAGGTAGGCGAGGTCCAGCCGGGCCGCGCGTTCCAGGCTGCGGTGCGCGCGCAGCATGCTCCAGGTGTCGGCCGTGGTGAAGTTCCACAGGTCGGCGATGTAGCTCTTGGCGCCGGCGTTCAGGCCATTGATCAGCTCGCTGCGCGTGGCCCCGCCGATCAGCTCCACCCGCCGTTCCAGCAGCGGTTCGGGCACGGGGCTCACCTGCCAGGCCGTTCTGCGGACATGCGCGGTCTCCTCGCGGAAGGCCACATCCCCGGAGGCCAGCGCTGCCCGGCGCACGGCGCGGTCGGCCAGCAACTCCAGTCGGCGCCGCCCGTGCCGGTGTTCCAGTTCGGTGATCAGCGCCCGAAGTGCGGGGGTGAGGATGCGGTCCTCGACGGTGCCTGTGAGCATGGGAATACAAGATGACCCTCCGTATACGCGGATGAACGCCCCTGGGTTATCGACCAACGGGTGTAAAGGTCCGGCGAAGACCTGCCTGCACCCGGTGCCGACCGCATGCCGGGGCCTTGTACTTTAGCGACCCGCCCGCCGGAACCCCCTGCGGGTCCTGTTCCACCTGAAGTCCCACCCGGCATGAGGACAACCATCCTGATCCCCCTGGCCACCATGCTCGCAGCACCCGCGGTCGCGCAGAAGCGCGCCATCCAGTACACCGAGTTCGATCTTGACAATGGCCTGCACGTCATCCTCCACGAGGACCACAGCACGCCCATCGTTGCGGTGAGCGTGATGTACCACGTGGGCAGCAAGAACGAGGAGAAGGACCGCCGTGGCTTCGCCCACTTCTTCGAGCACCTGTTGTTCGAGGGCTCGGCCAACATCGACCGTGGCGAGTTCAGCAAGCATGTGGAGCGCGCCGGAGGGGTGCTCAACGCCAACACCACCGGCGACCGCACCTATTACTATGAGGTGTTGCCCAGCAACCAGCTCGAACTGGGCCTGTGGCTGGAGAGCGAGCGCATGCTGCACGCCAAGGTGGACCAGAAGGGCGTGGACACCCAGCGCGAAGTGGTGAAGGAGGAGCGTCGGCAGCGCTACGAGAACCAGCCCTATGGGTCCATCCTCATCGAGGTGCTGAAGCGCGCCTACACCGTGCACCCCTACCAGTGGCCCACCATCGGCTTCATGGAGGACCTGAACGCCGCCAGCGAGGCCGACTACCAGGCCTTCTACAAGAAGTTCTACGTGCCCAACAACGCGGTGCTCGTGGTGGCCGGCGACATCGACCCCGCCAAGGCCCGCGCCCTGGTCACGAAATACTTCGGCGACATCCCCAAGGGGGCACCCGTGGAGCAGCCCAAGGTGGTGGAGCCCCCGCTGGAACGCGAGGTGCGCGATGTGATCTACGACCGCATCCAGCTGCCCGCCGTGGTGCAGGGCTACCGCATTCCCGCCAACGGCACGCCCGACTACTATGCGGTGGACCTGGTGAACCGTCTGCTCAGCAACGGCAACGCCTCGCGCCTGAACCGCTCCCTGAAGGACGACCAGCAGAAGGCCGTGTACACCGGGGCCTTCTCCCTGCCCTTTGAGCAGCCCGGTCTCGCCATCATCTACGCCATTGCCAACGCCGGCGTGGATGCCCGCGAGCTGGAGCGCGCCATGGATACCGAGCTGCACCGCATCCAGAAGGAAGGCGTCAGCGCCGAGGAGTTCGCCAAGCTGATGGCCCAGCTGGAGACCGAATCCGTGCAGGACAACAGCCGCGTGGCGGGGGTGGCGGGCAACCTGGCCACCGCCTACATGCTGCTGGGCAACACCGACCTGGTGAACAGCGAACTGCAGCGGTACCTGGCCCTGACCCCTGCCGACCTGCAGCGGGCCGCCCAGACCTATTTCAATACCGACCGGCGCGTGGTGCTCCACTACCTGCCGATGAACCAGAAACCCCAATGATGCGCAGCGCCACCCCCGTCCGCACGACCCTCGCCGGGCTTTGCCTGGCCGGTAGCCTGCTTGCCCCCCTTCGGATGACCGCCCAGATCGACCGCCGCAATCCGCCCACCCCAGGACCCGCACCCGCGGTGCAACTGGGCAGCCATTCCACCTTCACCCTGCCCAACGGTATCCGCGTGATCGTGGTGGAGAACCACAAGCTGCCCCTGGCCAGCGTTCAGGTGCGTTTCGACATCCCGCCCGTGCGGCAGGGCGACAAGACCGGCTACATCGACCTGATGGGCGACCTGCTCGCCAGCGGCACCGCCACCCGCAGCAAGGCCCAGATCGATGAGGAGGTGGAGAAGCTCGGCGGGGCCTTGTTCACCAGCAGCGATGGGGCCTATGCCTCCGGCCTCAAGAAGCACCTGCCCGCCCTGCTCGACGTGCTCCAGGATGTGGTCACCGCACCGGCCTTCCCCGAGCGCGAGTTCGAGAAGGTGCGCACCCGCTACCGCAGTTCCGTGCAGCAGCGCAAGGATGACCCCGACGCCATCGCCGAGGCCGTGGGCCGCGCCGCCACCTATGGCCGCACCCATCCCTATGGCGAGGTGATGAGCGAGAAGACCCTGGACAATGTGGCGCTCAAGCACATCAACGGCTACTACCGGCGGTTCTTCAGGCCGGAGAACGCCTACCTCGTCTTCGTGGGCGACATCACCACCAAGGAGGCCAAGGAGCTCGCCAAGAACGCCTTCGGGAAATGGAAGCCCGCCCTGCCGGGGATGACCCTGGACGACAACGGCAACGAGATCGTGGACGGCCTCGGCACCGTGGAAGTGCTGAAGCAACCCGTCACCGCCGCCGGTGTGCGCCGGGTGCAACTGGTGGACCGCCCCGGTTCGGCGCAGTCCGTCATCCGCGTCACCTTCCCCCTGAACCTGCAGCCCAAGGACAACCGTGCCCTGGCCGCACAGGTGATGAACACCATCCTGGGCGGAGGCGTGTTCAACGCCCGCCTGATGCAGAACCTGCGCGAGGACAAGGCTTGGACCTACGGGGCCTACTCCAGCCTGGATGCCGACCGCTTCAACGGCAGCTTCACCGCCAGCGTCAGTGTGCGCAACGCCGTCACCGACAGCGCGGTGAGCGAGATCGTGAAGGAGCTGGAACGCATGCGGACGGAAGGCGTCACCACCGAGGAGCTCGAACTGGCCAAGAAGTACATGGCCGGCAGCTTCGCGCGCAGCCTGGAGGACCCCCGCACCGTGGCCCGCTTTGCACTGAACACCTACCTGAACGGCCTGGCCGAGGACCACTACGCCACCTACCTGAAGCGTCTGGAGGCGGTCACTGCGGCCGATGTCCAAGCGGCGGCCGAGGCCTTCCTGCACCCGGACAACGCCGTGCTCTTCGTGGTGGGCGACAAGGAGGAGATCTACCAGAAGCTCGTGCCCCTGAGCCGCGATGTCACCGCCCCGGTGTTCGAGGTGGATGAGAACGGCGAGCCCTGGCACGAGACCCTCACGCCCGTGTCGGACCGCACGGCCGAGCAGGTCATCGAGGCCTACATCGAGGCCATCGGTGGCCGCTCAGCGGCGGCCAAGCTCACCGACGTGAAGCTCGTCTACACCACCTCGGTGGCCGGCATGCCGCTCACCATCACCCAGTGGTATGGCGCCGGCGGACGCTTCCGCAGCGAGACCAAGATGGGCGACCAGGTGGTGGGCGAGGAGGTCTTCGATGGCACCCGAGGCCGTCGCAATGGCCCCGAAGGCCCCTACGAGGTGATGGATGCCGAGCTGGACGACATGCGCTTCAACGGCCTGCTCGTGCCCGAGCTCGACCTGAAGAAGCACATCGACATGATGCTCTTGGGCGGCAGCATCGACCTGCAGGGGCGCAAGGCCTACAAGCTGGCCATGACCACCCAGTCCATGCAGGCCGTGGAGGACTACTTCCACGCCGATACCGGCCTGCGCATCCGCCGCATCGAGCGCAAGTACGCCATGGGCCGCCCCATGACCATCACCACCGACTTCAAGGACCATCGCCAGGTGGGCGGCGTGCTGCTGCCCCACACCATCGAGCAGGGTGGTGGCCCCATGGGCGTGGTGGTGCTCACCCTGAAGGAGGCCACCGTGCTCACTAAGCCCCAGCCGGCCAGTTTCTTTGAGACGGGCCTGCCGCCGGTGGTGGAGGAGGAGTGAGGCTCACTTCATCGGCACCACCTCGCCGCGCTTGGGCATGCGTCCGGGCGGGAGGGCCTGCTTGATGATGCGCTCCAGTTCAGTGATGAGCTTGCGGCGTACGAAGGGCCTGCGCACCACCAGGCTCACCTGGCGCACAGGCTCGGGCTCCACGAAGCGGCGCACGTGCGGGTCGTCGGGGTCCACGCTCAGCTCGGGCACCAGCGTCATGCCGCTGCCCTGTTGCACCAGTTGCTTCAGGGTCTCGATGCTGCCGCTCTGGTACAGCACATTCTCGTGCCCCGCCGCACTGGGGCGGTCGCAGAGGCTCAGCGCCTGCTCCCGGAAGCAATGGCCTTCGCCCAGCACCCACAGCGAGCGTCCGTCCAGGTCGCTCCGCTGGATGCGCTTCTTCTTTCTCAGGGGGTGTCCTTCGGGCAGGTAGGCCAGGAAGGGTTCGCGGAACAGCGGCACCTCCTCGAACTCCGCGGCATCCACCGGGGTCACCAGGATGCCCAGGTCCAGCTCATCGCGCCGCAGGGCCTTCAGGATCCGGCTGGTCTTGCGCTCGTCCACCACCAGCTTCACCTCGGGGTGCCGGTCGGCAAAGCGCGGCAGGAAGAGCGGCAGCACGTAGGGGGCCAGGGTGGGGATGATGCCGATGCGGAAGGTGCCCGAAAGCCCCGTGTGCAGCTCGGTCACCAGGGCCTCCAGCTGGCCGGCCTCGCGCAGCACCACCCGCGCTTGGGCGATCACCCGGGCACCCAGCGCGGTGGGCCGCACGGGGTGCGAACGCCGGTCGAAGAGCACCACGTCCAGCTCCTCCTCCAGCTTGCGCACCTGCATGGTGAGCGTCGGCTGGGTCACGTGGCAGGCCTCGGCCGCCTTCACGAACTGGCGGTGCTCATCGAGCGCCACCACGTAGAGCAGTTGCTGAAGGGTCATGATCGGCAGGGTCTATCTCGCGGACCGAAGGTATCGAGGCGGTCGATGGGTCGCTGGTCGCGGCCGTGTCCGTTGCGAAAATACGTTCCGAACCGTTCGTCACGCGACCTTCTATTTGCTTGATGATCAGAGGGTGATGTATCCGGAATGGCGTGTCGTACATTCGGGAACGGATTGGGTTGAACAGGT
>CAUJFM010000338.1 GCA_963169595.1 Bacteroidota bacterium
AGAGCACCAGCGCCATGCCTACGCCTCGCGCCTTCTCCCGTTGCCGCAGGGCGATGAGCGCACCGAGCGCCGCAAAGACCAGCACCAAGGCTGAGCCCGACAGCGAGAGCATCAGCGCCGAACGTCCGGGCGCATGCACCAGCAATGGCAATCCCAGTCCGAACGCCTGCGCCACCAGCAGCGCGGTGGCCAGCGCCAGCAACTGTCCGCCCAGGATGGACCGGCGTGCGATCGGCTGCACGGCGAGCAGTTGCGTGAACTCCTGGATGTCGTAGAGGTAGACCACCGTGAAGATGAGCGCGATGAGGGGTACCAGCGCAAGCACCACCTGCACCAGGCTCAGCATGGCCTTCATGGGGTCGTCCTCCAGCAGGAAGAGGCCCTGCGAGAGGGCAAGCATGAGTAGCGCATAACCGAGCACGAACCGGTTCCGTGCCAGGTCGATGAGCGTGTATTTGAACACCTTTCCCATGGTCCGTCAGTATGTGGGTCGGGGTTCGTTCATCTGTTCCAACAGGCGCGGCAGTCCCTGCGCCAGGCGGCTCGCTCCGGTGCGTGCCAGGATCTCGCCCACCGGCAGCAGGAAGCGCAGGGCGCCATCCTCCAGGTAGGCCACGCGGTCGGCCAGGGTCTCCACCTCCTCCATCAGGTGCGAGGTGATCAGCACGGTGGCCCCACGGTCGCGCAACGCACCGGCCTCCTTCAACACCCGCGCCGCGCTCACGGGGTCGAGACCGGCCGTGGGCTCGTCCATCACCAGGATGGTGGGGTGCGTGCGAAAGGCGAGCACGGCGCTCACCTTCTGGCGCGTGCCTCCGCTCAAGGTGGAAAGGCGCTTGTCCAACTGCCGGTCCAGGCCCAGCTCGGCGATGAGGCGATCGTCCAATTGGTCCGGCGCCAACCCGCGCACATCGGCCAACATCGCGAAGAGCTGCGCGATGGTGAGCGAGGGCGGGAACTGCGAGATCTGCGGCATGTAGCCGATGCTGTTCCGGTAATCGGGTTGCGGGGCGCGGGTACGGGCATCGATCACGGTGTCCTCCACGGTGATGCGTCCTTCGGTGGGATGCACCAGCCCCAGCAGGCACTTGATCAGCGTGGTCTTGCCGCTGGCGTTGGGACCGATGAGCATGACCACCTCCCCCTTGTGGAAGGTGAGGTCGGCGCTGCGCAGCGCCCACAGCGCGCCGTAGCGCTTGCCCAGTCCCTCACACGTGATGCGTGCTTCAGCCATGGGCCACAAAATAGGGCATGCCGCAGGCCAGCAGCAGCCAGGTGAACAGCAACGAGGATGGGCCCGATCGGTGGACCGACACCTTCTCCGCAGGCTTCGCGGTCGTCCCCGGGGGACGCATCAGCGGACGGTCGTCCTTCATGGCTTCGGGCGTGAGGGAAGGCAGCAGGCGTTCGGCGCGGTCCAGCAGCGACACGAAGAGGCTGCGCGAGAACACCATGGCATAGGGCTGGCGCTCCACCAGCAGCGCGAAGAAGCCCAGCGGGCGGTGCGGCACATCGCCCGTGCCATCGCGGTCCAGGTCGTAGCCCGTGTAGCGGTCCCAGTAGTTGCCTTCCACGGTGTTCAGCATCAGCGACCCGTTGGTGCTCAGGTCGAAGGTGTTCCCTGCGAACGTATTGCCCCGGAAGCTGGAGCTCGTGGCGTTCGCGAACAGGCGCAACGCCCAACCGTTGGAGCGGAACGTGTTGGAACGCACATCCAGCCGATTGCAGCCGTCCACCATGATGCCGGTGGTGTTATCCACGAACTCATTGTCCGCGATCTCACCGTCGTTGATCTCCTTCAGCAGCAGGCCGTAGGCACTGGCCCCGCGGTTGGCGAAGAACCGGTTCCGCTTCATCACGATCTCCTTGCTGAACATCACCGCCACGCCGGCCCCATTGCTCTCGAAGTGGTTGTCCATGTACGCATCGTTGTTGCTGAACATGAAGTGCAGTCCGTAGCGCAGGTTGTGCATGGTGGTGTTGCGCTCGATGGTGGAACCGGTGACGAACTCGAAGTAGATGCCGTCGCGATGGTACTCCACCCGGTTGTTCTGGATGGTCGCGCCGCTGCACTTCCACAGGTGGATGCCGTTGGCCATGGACTCCTCCTCGCCGGGGCGGCCCAGCACGGTGTTGTCCTCCACCAGCGCACCCTTGGCACCGCTGAGGTAGATGGCGAAGAAGCAGTGATCGAAGTGGTTGCCCACGATGCGCGCACCGGTGCAATTGGCCACCTTCAGGCCGGCCTTGTCGTCCAGGTTGCTGCGACGTGGGTTGCGGAAGGTGAGCCCCCGCACCTCCACGCTGTCGGCCTTCACCAGCAGGGCATCATCCTCATTGAGGCCATCGATCACCGCACCGGGTCGGCCCAGCAAGGTCAGTCGCTTGTCGATGACCAGGGCGCCCTCGGCAACCGTGCCTTCGATCACGATGGTATCACCGGGACCGGCGCTCAGCAGGAGGCTCTTCAGCGTGGGACTTCCACCGCCGCGATGCATCCAGGTGCGGGCACGCGCAGGCGCCGCCATGGCCAGCACCACGAGAAGAAGGAGCAGGTTCCGCATCATTCCATCATGCGCGCGCGGGCACCCTTCCAATCCAGGGGCGTCGCATCCTTGCCAGCGGCGGCCTGGTCACGGTCGGTACCGGTGGCGAAAGCGGCCACATCACCGCGCATAGGACTGCGGAAACCCGGCCCATGAAGGTAGAGCGCCTGTGTGGCGTCGATCAACTGCCCGGGATGGGCGTGATCGCACACGTACCAGCCGGCCACCTGGTCCTCGGCCACCGTGCCCTGGGCCACGAAGTGGACCATGCACGAGAGGTCATCGAACACATACTGGCGACCTTTCATGGTGGTGAGAGCGGCGCCGAACTTCTGGTCCACCACGTTCATGCGGCAATGGGCGCACTCGGCCTTGCCGAAGTCGATGCGCGGGGTCTGCTGCCCGCACGACCACAGGCTGGGAAGCAGGAAGAGGAGGAAACTCCAATGGATGGCTCGTGACATCATGGCTTGGCGGAAGCGAGGGCTCGTTTGGCCTTCAATTTAGCCCGCAGGTCGCGGACCTCCAGGAAATAGACGCCGGCCAGCAGCGCGATCACCGCGAAGAGCACCCAGCCACCCGTATCGGGCGTGGACCAGGCATCGAAGTTCAGCAGCTGCTTGTGGCCGATGAGGGGCGGCTGGTAGGCCATGTCCTCCACCTTGATGGCCGCGCGTGGGTCCAGCTCATGACCATACTTGTAGCCCCAGTCCCACATGCGCCATAGGGCCCACAGCGAGAACAGCGACAGGGCCACCAGGCCGCCCACCAGGAAGATCCGACGACGCCACAGCGCGGCGAAGAGCCCCAGGGCGGACAAGGCCATGATCACCTTGGGCAGGTAGGTGAACTCGGCGAACATGTCGTCCTTGATATGCGCCATGCCGATGTAGTGGTTGAGGCCATTGATCTTCTCCACATCACCGGAGAAGTGGTCCGCCCAGATCTGCATGTACAGGCCTTCGGGGTATTGCGGTGCGGTCAGGTCGATGCGCCAGATGGGCACGAAGAGCAGCACCAACAGCGCCAGGGCGGCAATGGCGATCATCACGCGGGAAATGGGTCTCATGGTCGAAGTGGGATGAGGGTGTGAAGCGGCGAGGGTGGCGAGGGTGGTCGGCATTCAAACCACCCTTACCACCCTCGCCATGCCTCGTGATATTACATCTCGGCGTCCACGCTCACCGTGTAGGCCTCCAGCGGCACATTGCTGTTGGCGGGTGATACGCGCACGTAGCCCTGCATCTCCTGGTGGAGGGCGGAGCAGAAGTCCGTGCAGTACATCGGCCACACGCCCACGCGGGTCGGGATCCACTTCAGCGTCTGGGTCTCACCCGGCATCACCAGCAGTTCGGCATTGGCGGCACCCTTGATGGCGAAGCCATGCGGCACATCCCAATCCTGCTCCAGGTTCGTCACGTGGAAGTACACCTCATCGCCCAGCTTTACGCCCTCGATGTTGTCCGGTGCGAAGTGCGAGCGGATGGTGGTCATCCACACGTGCACCTCCTTGCCACGGCGCTCCACCTTGGTCTCCTTTTCTCCCTTGGCCACGAAGGGGTGCTTGTTCTCCTCGATCTTGAAGAACTTCACCTCGCGCGGCTTCACCAGGTCGGCCGGGATGGCCTGTGCGTAGTGGGGCTCACCCGTGGTGGGGAAGTCGAGCAGCAGTTCCATCTTATCGCCTTCGATGCTGTATAGCTGGGCGCTCTGGGTGAGCTCGGGGCCGGTGGGCAGGTAGCGGTCCTTGGTGATCTTGTTGTAGGCCACAACGTACTTGCCCCACGGCTGCTTACTGTCGCCACCGGGCACCATCAGGTGACCGATGCTGTAGTAGGTGGGCACACGGTCCACCACTTCCAATTTCTCCACGTTCCACTTCACGATCTCGCTGCTCACGAAGAAGCTGGTGTAGGCATTGCCGTTCGCATCGAACTCCGTGTGCAGGGGGCCAAGGCCCGGCTTCTTCACTTCACCATGCAGCACGCTCTCATACTTCAGCACGGGGATCCCGGCGAAGTCGCCCTCCACATCATTTGCGGCGATGGCCTTCTGGATCTTCTCGAAGCTGAACACGGGGATCAGCGCGGCCAGTTTACCACTGCCCACGATGTACTTGCCGGTGGGGTCCACGTCGCAGCCATGCGGGCTCTTCGGGCAGGGCATGAAGTACAGCAGGCCGGGGTGGTCCTTGGGATCCAGCTGGAGCACATCCTCATACACCGTCGTCTCGGCGCTGTGCGTCTCCTCGTTCCACCAGTTACTGTAGTGCTTGCCGGGCACGCGCTTGCCCTTTCCCTCCTTGGCAAGCTGCTCGGCCAGCTTCCAGTTCACGGCCATGATGAAGTCCTTGTCGCGCTGGCTGGCGTTCACTTCCAGCAGGCTGTACGCCTGTTCGGTGTTGTAGCAGCTGAAGAAGAACCAGCCCTCGCTGGGACCCTTGCCGGCGTGGCTCAGGTCGAAGTTCACGCCCGGGGTGGCGATCTGGAACGCGATGCTCATCTTGCCGGTCTCCGGATCGGGATGAATGAAGCTCACGTTGCCCTTGAAGTTCTCCTTATAGGTCTTGATGGACACATCGCGGGAGGCATCATCGCCCATGGGCACGCTGAAGCGGGTGCCGGCCACGACGTATTCGCTGTTACCCGTGGTGAAGGGGGAGCTATGGTTGCCCGCGCTGTTCGGGATCTCGATGATGCTCTTCGTGCGGAAGGTACCGAGGTCCACCAGGGCGATGCGCGGGGTATTGTTACCATTGATGAAGCACCACTTGCCGTCGGGCACGCCGCTGGTCTGCGAGAGCTCGGGGTGGTGGCTGTCATCCCAGGGGATGAAGCCGTAGCTGGTCATCAGCATGCCCTTGGTCTCCTCGCTGTAGCCGTAGCCGCTCTCGGGGTCCACGCTGAACACGGGGATCTCGCGGAACAGGCGGCCGCTGGGCAGGCCATACACGGCCAGTTGACCACTGAAGCCGCCGCTGACGAAGTTGTAGAACTCGTCGTGCGTTCCGGGCTTCACATAGACCTTGCTCGCGGCATCGCCCGTCACCACCGACTTGGTGGTGTT
>CAUJFM010000339.1 GCA_963169595.1 Bacteroidota bacterium
TAGGCACGCAGGCCCCCGGGAAGGTGTGCCCGTGGCCGCCGGTGCCGATGAAGGGGTTGACGAGGTCGCGGGCGAGCGATGTCGAGTTGTCGCGGGCGGGAGATTGAGGATAGGAGAGGGTGGGGAGGAGTGTGAGCAGTAGGAGGGAAAGGGGCCTCACGCGGAGGCGCGGAGGGAGCGGGGAAGGGAGGGATAAGAACGTGCGGAACGAATGCATCATGCGCAGGAGCGGATGGAAGGTGGTCATTGGCACAGCGAAAGGGGGCTTCTTACGAGTTGGTCATTCATAGCCTGGTAGGATCTCATCTCCAGGTTTTGGTCCACGGTACTTGTTCACGATGCGATGGAGACCATCCTTCAAGGTCTCTTCACCGAAGTTGATGAGAAGAGCGACTTCCTTGTCCGCGAAGCGCAAATAGGTGGTCACGACCTTGTAGGCGACCAGTGGCAGGATCTCAACGGATTTCAGTTCCACGACCACACGCTCTTCCACAAGCATATCCATCCGGAAGCCGACGTCATGTCGTTCACCATCGTAATCCACGGTGACATCTACCTGACGTCTTACCAGAAGACCTCGTTTCTCCAGTCTCCTGGCCAGCACAGATTCATAGACCGATTCCAGCAAACCCGGACCGAGGTCCCGGTGGATCCGGATCGCCTCCTCGATGATGATGCTTGTGATGCGATTGATCTCCATCATTGCTCCAGGTTGGATCTCCCCGCGTCCCCCGCGCCTCCGCGTGAGCTGTATTCATCCGTTAGCTCCTTTGTGGAAGGTACGCCGCCAACTCTCCCAGCGCAGCCGCGCCCAGCAACGCCGCATCATCATCCGGCAGCGCGCTCACCGTCAGGTCCACGCGGCCTTGGTAGATGTTGAGGAGGGTGGCATGGAAGCGTTCGCGCAAGGGGGCCATCAGGAGTTCCCCGTTCCGGGCGATGCCCCCGAAGAGCACGATCCGCTTGGGGCCGGTCGCGCACACTGCATTGGCCAGACCGATGGCCAGCCATTCCGTGGTGCGTTGGAAGCACGCGATGGCGGCCGTATCCCCTGTGTTCGCGCGGTCAGCGATGCTCTTGACATCCGTAGGCGAACTTGCCGCTTGCGGCATGTCGCTTGCCGCTTCATGATAGGTGGCGATCATGCCCCGGATGCTCACATACGCCTCCAGGCAGCCGTTCCGGCCGCAGGTGCACGCACGGCCACCGGGCAGGAGGATCATGTGGCCCAGCTCTCCGGCATTGCCCGCACTGCCCAGCACCAGCCGGCCGTTCACGATGAACCCGCTGCCCACACCGGTGCCGAGGGTCACCACCAATAGGTCATCGATGCCCTGACCGGCGCCGTACCGCCATTCGCCGAGGGCGGCCGCATTCGCATCGTTGCCCAGGGTGGCCGGTACGCCAAGGCGGTCGCTCATCATGCGCGCCAGCGGCACATCGTGCTTCCACGGCAGGTTGGGCGCCATCTCGATGATGCCCGTGAGCTGGTTGGCGTTCGGCGCGCCGATGCCGATCGCGGTGATCGTCGCACCCTGGGCCACGGCCAGCTGTCGCGCCTCGTTCGCCAAGGCATCGGCGAACGCGCGGTCGTCCGCGTGGCCAGTGGTGTGGATGCGTGCCCGGGCGATCACCCGCCCTTCCTGCACCAGTCCGAGCTTGCTGGTGGTGCCGCCGATGTCGATGCCGAGGATCATGCCGTGCGGACAGGGTTGGTGGAGGCCGCCTTCATGCCGAACCACACCAGGTAGACGTAGCACAACAGGGGCAGCAGGAAGCTCAGTTGGAAGCCGGGAAGCGAGGGATGGCTGGTCTCCAACACGTCGATGAGCACGCCTTGCGCCCAGGGCACCAGGGCCCCGCCCAGGATCATCATCACCAGCAGGCTGGAGCCTTGCGCGGTGCTGTCGCCCAGGCCATCGATGGAGAGCGTGAAGATGTTGCTCCACAGGATGGAGTTGAACAGCCCGATGGCCAGCAGGCACCACAGCGCCCACGCCCCCGAGCCCAGGATGCCGCCCAGGAGGAGCACCACGGCCATGGCGGCGAACAGGGCCATGGAACGCGCCGGCCGGGGTCCGGCCAGCAGCAGGATGGCCATGTTCAGTGCGGTCCACGGCGCCAGTGGCCAGAACCGCTGCAAGGTCTCCGCATCGCCACCATTGAGAAGGATCAGCAGCGTGAACATCCCGGCGCCGACCGCCAGCATGGACCACAGCCGTTGTCCCTTGGACGACCGTTCGTTGAGCGCCACCGCACCCAGGAAGCGGCCCGTCATGGCACCACCCCAGTAGAGGCTCAGGTAGTGCTTGGCCTCCTCTTCGGAAAGACCCAGCACGCTGTCCAGTCCGGCAAAGGCGATCAGCAGGCTGCCGATGGCCACCTCGGCGCCCACGTAACAGAAGATGGCGAGCATGCCGCGGCGCAACTGCGGGTAGCGCCATGCGTTGCCCGTGGTCGCCCCGTCAGCGATGGTGGGCGACGGCAACGCGGTGATCCACACCACACCGGCGATGAGCAGCAGGATGGCAGCGAGGCCCAGGTAGGGGAGGCGCACGGCCGCTGCGGGGTCCACGTGGTCGAAGATGAGCGCACCGCCGATCAGCGGGGCCAGGGTGGTGCCCAGCGAATTAAAGGCCTGGGCCAGGTTCAGTCGGCTGCTGGCGCCCTCCGGATCGCCGATGATGGCCACGAAGGGGTTGGCCGCGATCTGCAGCACGGTGAAGCCTATGCCGAGCACGAACAGCGCGGCCAGGTGCGCGGCGTAGCTGTGCATCAGACTGGCCGGAGCGAACAGGGCACACCCGACGGCCGAGATGAGCAGGCCCGCGATGAGTCCGCGCTTGTAGCCGATGCGCGCGATCGGATCGCCGGAGGAGACCGAGGTCAGGT
>CAUJFM010000340.1 GCA_963169595.1 Bacteroidota bacterium
GTGACCCGCCAGAGCAGCGTGGCGGGCGTGCCTTGGCCAAGGACCAGGGCGCTCCAAAGGATGAGGGATCCGGTGAACAGGCGCAGCACGGCGCCAAGGTAAAGCGAGGACCTATGCGGCCACGCGGGCCAGGGCGAACGATACGAGGGCCAGCAAGGCGAAAACGACCATGCTCAGGCGGATCAGCTGGGAGCGGTCGGCGGTGCGGGTGCGTTCCATGGATCGGAGCAGAAGAGTACCCTAATGACGCGCGGATCGGGGTTGGTTGCTTGTCCTCCGAAAAAAACTTGACAAACGGGCCGTTCCACCAGTGGTCCGAGCGATCGGTGCCCCCGGGCCTGTACACCGGCCCGGACAGCACTGGGGGGAACGCCTGTTCCCGGGCCGTTGGCGCGGGGACCGTTACCTTCGCCGTCCTTTATGCGGCATACACGCACCGTTGCCTTCCACACCCTGGGCTGCAAGCTCAACTTCAGCGAGACCAGCACACTGGCCCGTTCGCTGGAGGAGGCCGGCTATGCCCGCGTGAAGGTGGAGGAGCGGCCGGACGTCTTCGTGCTCAACACCTGCAGTGTCACGGAGAACGCGGACAAGGAATGCCGCCAATGGGTCCGCAGGTTCCAGCGGATCAACCCGGATGCCTTCGTGGCCGTGGTGGGCTGCTACGCCCAGCTGAAACCCGAGGAGATCGCCGCCATTCCCGGCGTGGACCTGGTGCTGGGGGCCAACGAGAAGTTCGACCTGGCCACGCACATCGACGCCGCAGGCGGAAAACAGGCCTCCGGGCTGGCCCTGCACGGCCCGATCAAGGAGGTGAAGCGCTTCATCCCCAGCTACAACTCGAACGATCCCGCCTCCGGCGACCCTTCGGCGGGCCAGCGCACGCGCACCTTCCTCAAGGTGCAGGATGGCTGTGACTACTTCTGCTCCTTCTGCACCATTCCACTGGCCAGGGGTCGCAGCCGCAGCGGCACCATCGCCGAGACCGTGGAGCAGGCACGCGCCATCGCCGCCGCCGGGGTGAAGGAGATCGTGCTCACCGGCGTGAACACCGGCGATTTCGGCCGTTCGCATGGCGAGGATTTTCTGCAACTGCTCCAGGCCTTGGACCGGGTGGAAGGCATCGAGCGCTTCCGGATCAGCAGCATCGAGCCCAACCTGTGCCACGACGGCATCATCGACCTGGTGGCCTCCAGTGAGCGCTTCATGCCGCACTTCCATATGCCCCTGCAGAGCGGCAGCGACGCCATCCTGGAACGCATGCGCCGGCGTTACGACACCGCGCTCTATGCTGGGCGGGTGCAGCGCATCAAGGAACGCATGCCCCAGGCCTGCATCGGGGCCGACGTGATCACCGGCACACCGGGCGAGACCGAGGCCGAGTTCCTCCGCACCCACGCCTTCCTGCGCAGCATTCCCGTGGACTACCTGCACGTCTTCACCTACAGCGAACGCGCCAATACCACGGCCGTGCGCATGGACGACAGCGTGCCGATGGACGTTCGGCGCGACCGCACCAAGCAGCTGCGTGTCCTGTCCGGCAAGTTGCAGCGCGCACACTACGAACGGCACTTGGGCACCACGCGCCCCGTGCTGTTCGAAGCGGGCGATGCCGGCCCCACGATGGAAGGCTACACCGACAACTACATCCGCGTGGAACTGCCCTACGACCCGGCGTTGGTGAACACCGTGGTCCCCGTGACCTTGGAACGGTTCACCGGAGAGGGTCACTTGACCGGCCCGATCGGGGCGTTCCGATCCACCGAGGTGCTCACCGCCTGACCGACCGGAACCATGTACCCCACGCTCTACCACGCGCTGCTGGACCTGACGGGCCTCGACCTCCCGGCCCTGCGGTTCCTCAACAGCTTCGGCTTCTTCGTGGCCCTGGCCTTCGTGTTCGCGAGCTGGACCCTGGGCCTTGAGCTGCGCCGGCGTGAACGCAGCGGACTGTTGAGGACCACCGCCCGCACCGTGATCGTGGGAGCGCCGGCCACCCTGGGCGAACTGGCGGGCCAGGCGCTGCTTGGCTTCCTGCTGGGCTTCAAACTGCTCCACATCGTGCTCAACCCCGGCGAGGCCTCGGCCGATCCGCAGGGCTTCCTGTTGAGCGCGCAGGGCTCCTTCATCGGGGGGGTGGCCGGTGCGGCGCTGCTGGCCGGGCTCGCCTGGCGCAGCAAGGAGAAGGCCCGCCTGAAGGAACCCCGCACGGAGACCGTTCAGGTGCTGCCCAGCGAGCATGCCGGCAACATCACCCTCACCGCCGCGCTGTGGGGGCTCATCGGCGCCAAGCTCTTCCACTGGCTGGAGAACCCCTCCGAGCTGATCGCCTTTGTGAAGGACCCGGCCGGCAGCGGCCTGTTCAGCGGTCTCACCATGTACGGCGGCCTCATCGTGGCCGGCGCCATGGTGATCCGCTACTTCGTGCGGAACGGCATTCCCGCCTGGCAGGGCGCGGACAGCGCAGCACCCGGCGTGATGCTGGCGTACGGCGTGGGCCGCATCGGCTGCCAGGTGAGCGGCGATGGCGACTGGGGCATCGTGAACACCACCTTCCTCGGGCCCGGACCCAGGTGGTTCTGGCAGTACGACTACCCCAACAACGTGAACGGGGTGGGCATCCCGCTCACCGATGGGCGGCCCTGTTTCGACGGCTACTGCACCGTGCTGCCCGAGACCGTGTTCCCCACGCCCCTCTA
>CAUJFM010000341.1 GCA_963169595.1 Bacteroidota bacterium
CGGCATCCCGATCGGTCCGGAGGGTCGCCAACGGAAGTCGACGCACGAAGCTGCCATCCGCTGCCGCGAGCCTATGACCCACGCCCCCTCACGGCAACGCCTCCATCGCCGCCTCCAGCGCGGCATCCACCCCGGCGTTCAGCCCATCCCGTTCGGCCACGGCTACGATGGATGGAGGCCGTCTACGGCTTCCCCACATCCTCCACACCCGGCCACAGCGTCACCATAGGCGGCCCGGCGAGCAATGGCATGGCCACCGCCTTGAACGCCTCCAGGTGCGGGGTGCTGCTATGCGCGCCGGTGTAGTATGCCTGGTCGGCCCAGCGCTCCACCAGCAGGATGCGGTCGGGGTCACCCTGTGCATCGCGCAGCACCGTGATGCCCAGGTAGTGTGGTTCCTTGCGCACCTCGGCCAGCAGCGGCTGCAGGGCCGCATGGAGCGCAGCGCCCTGGCCGGGCAATGCGCGGTAATCCACGGTGACCGCAACCGGTGTCGGCGCTTGCGCGATCACGCTTTCACCACAGGCCAACAGGCAGCATGTGGCGAGCATGGACAGGACGTTCCGCATGGTCAGGTGTGTCGATGACTACATCGAATGTACGGACCATGGACCAACAGGACCCGGGTGGCAATACCTTCCTTGTCCTTTCCGACCTTTCGGAAAACCTTCCCCATGTGGTGGAAAGCCATCCTCTTCTGGTTCCTGCTGATGGTGCTCGCCATCGGGAACGGCACCGTGCGCCTCAAGTTCATCATCCCGTTCACCGGCCTTACCGCAGGACTGGCCATCAGCACGGTGATGCTGTGCGCGCTGATCCTGGGCGCCACCTGGCTGGGCATCGGTTGGCTCGGCCCCTCGAATGCGAAGCAGGCCTGGAGCATCGGCGTGTTCTGGTTGGTCCTGACGCTGGTCTTCGAATTCGGCGCCGGGCACTTCCTCTTCAAGAAGTCGTGGTCCGAACTGTTGCTGGACTACGACCTTACAAAGGGCCGCATCTGGGTGCTGGTGCCGATCGTAACGACATTGGCGCCGTGGTGGATGGCCAAGCTGCGGGGGCTGGTGGACTGATCGCTGCGGTCGCTACCACCGCACCAGTTGAACACTGCGCAGGACGCCGGCCACTTCGGCGCGCAACACATACGTGCCCGGCGCAAGCCCTGACACATCCAGCGTGGAGCCCTGCGCTGCCGTGATCGCCGCAGCACGTTGACCCGTCAGCGAGATGACCTCCACGGTCGTACCCGCTGCGAGGCCTGCGATCGTTACGCGGTCCGAAGCTGGGTTGGGCCATGCACCAAGTGTCATGGACCCCAGTTCGGCCATGCTGTTGATCACCTCCGACGACGAAGCCTCGATGTAGATGTTGTCGAACGCCGCATAGGACGACGTGAGCAACGTGAAGCGGATGGCCACGAAGCCATCCGTTGCCCCACTGATATCGAGGCGGCCCACGGCATCGGCCCAGTTGAAGATGAAGCTATCACTGTTGGGCGCGATACCGAACAACGTATCACTGGAAAGCACCTCCGTCGTGGTGAGGCTGAACACCCCGCCAGGGGCATCGATCGCCTCGACCAGGAAGGAGGGAGCCGCCATCGGCAATGGCCCACCACACGTGGTGTTGATGGCCGACATGTCCATGGAGATATGGATGTAGGGCAGATCCTGTCCATCCACGAGCAGGGCGAGCTTGTCGAAGAACGCCGTATTCAACATGCCCAGGCAGTAGTCACCGTTCGCACCCGCAGGGTCATCGTAAACATCCGCAGGTCCAGTGATGTGGATGGTCTCCACAGTATTGGTCTGTTCGAACGAACCGGAGAACGTGCCGATGCCCGTTCCCTCCCAAAGCGTGTTCACTGGCATATCGCTGAAATCCTGCTGACAGGCTGCATTCACCGGTGTTTCATTGGGGGTGATGAAGCTGTTCTGATAGATGAGCACGCTTTGAGCCATCATCAGGCCAGGGAACAGTGCGAGGATGAACGCGGTGTAGAGCTTGGTCATGGTGCAGTGGCTTGGGGACAAAGCAATCCAAACCGGAACCGCCTGTCCATATAACCTTGGTTATAACCGAAGGATATCCGACCAGGCAGAAAAGCGTCCCTGCAGTTCGGTCTCCACGATGAGCATGGCATCATTCAGTCGTCCGCCCGATGGTCTGGCACCCGGTGACCTGCTGACCGATAGTTCCCTTGACCACGTCGGTGGCGACGGAGGAAAAGCACCGTGCGGATGCGATGAACAGCACCGACCTTCGCCCCATGGACAAAGCAGCCGTGGTCGCTCAACTGCACACCGTACTGGAACAGCGCGCAGCAGCACTCCAGGCCGAACTGTCCGCCACCCTGGAGGCACGCAACAGCGACACCAAGAGCAGCGCCGGCGACAAGCACGAGGTGGGCCGCGCCATGGTGCAGCAGGAGCTGGGCCAGCTCGAAGGCCGGTTGGCCGGCATCCGGTCCATGCAACAGGAACTGGCGCGCGTGACCATGGACCGTGTGCACGAACAGGTGGGCTTCGGAAGCCTGGTGACCACGGACCAAGGCACCTACTTCATCGCCATCGGACTGGGTGCGGTGGATACGACGGATGGAACCTGCTTTGCCATCTCCCTCGCCTCACCGATCGGCCAGGCGTTGCGGGGGAAGCGGACCGGCGAGGTGGTCACGGTGAACGGAAGGGCGATCCGGATCCTGGGCGTGAGCTGATCAGGGCAGCTTCGTTCCCACGGCACCCCACCACGGTGCAATGGTGTAGGTCAATCGCCCCACCTTCACGAAGGGGTCCTGCATCAGTTGCGCTTCGACCTCCTCACGCGTGTCGCAGTCATACAGCAGCAGTCCGCGCCAGCCCTCGTCGTTCTTG
>CAUJFM010000342.1 GCA_963169595.1 Bacteroidota bacterium
CACTTTACCCCCTTCTTGCACAACAGTTTTATTTCGAAGGGACAGGATGATCGACAGCCTGAACGGGGAGCTATTGGAGCGTGGCATGGACCACGTGGTGCTGGAGTGCCACGGTGTCGGCTACCTGGTGCATGTACCGCAGCCCACCATTGAACGGTTGCCGGCCAGTGGCCGTGCGCGGCTGCTGGTGCACTACAGCGTGTCGGTGGATGTGCGCTCCGGGGCCAGTGAACATCGGCTCTTCGGTTTCCTGCATGCCGATGAGCGGCGTCTCTTCCGCCAGTTGATCGACGTGCAGGGGGTGAGCGCCACGCTGGGCATGGCCATCCTGGGCAGCCGCAGCGCCGAGGATGTGCACACGGCGATCCTCACCGGCAACGAATCGGCGCTGAAGGGCATCAAGGGCATCGGTCCGAAACTGGCCCAGCGCATCATCACCGAGCTGGGCCCGCGGCTGGCCGGCATGGCGCTGCCCTCATCCTTGCCTGCGGCCTACGGGGGCAATACACTCAAGGCGGAGGCGTTATCGGCACTGGTCTCCCTTGGACTGGACCGCCTGAAGGCCGAGCGTGCCCTGGCGTCCGTGTTGCAGGAGCAGGGAGACCAACCTCCGCGCCTCGAAGAACTGATCCGGCTCACCCTCAAGAACCTCTGACCTCGTGACGGTGCTTCGACGTGCGCATGGCCATTTCCATCTGGTGATCACCGGATGGCCGCTGCGCGCGCTGCTGGTGCTCGGTGCGGTGGTGCTCGGTGTGGTGGAAGGCTTCGCGGCACCCTTCGGACTGGAGTACATGCAGGTGGACAGCCCACAGATCGAGCTGGTCTACCCCATCACCGACCCGGTGGCCCCCGGCGCTCCTGCGGGCGGCAGCATCAACCTGGAGGACCCCGAGAACATCGAGAACCAGGTGATCTATGACCCGGTCACGGGCCAGTACGTGATCCAGAGCACGGTGGGCGGCACCTTCGACTACCGGCCGCCGATGAGCATGTCGCTGGAGGAGTACCTGAACTACGACATGTCGCGGGCCATGGAGAACTACTGGCTGGACCGCGTGGAGCAGGACAGCGAGAGCGCACAGAAGCGGCTGATCCCGGCCATCAAGGTGCGTGGCGAGATGTTCGACCGGATCTTCGGCGGCAACACCATCGACATCAAGCCCCGCGGTTCGGCCGAGGTCATCTTCGGGGTGAACATCAGCAAGACCGAGAACCCGCGGATCCCCGTGGACCAGCGGAAGATCACCACCTTCAACTTCGACCAGCGCATCCAGCTGAACCTGGTGGGCAACATCGGTGAGAAGCTGAAGATCAACACCAACTACAACACGCAGGCCACCTTTGACTTCGAGAACCAGGTGAAGCTCGACTACACCGGTTACGAGGACGAGATCATCCAGAAGATCGAGGCGGGCAACGTGAGCCTTCCCCTGCGCGGCACGCTGATCCAGGGCAGCCAGAGTCTCTTCGGCCTGAAGACCGAGCTGCGGTTCGGGCGACTTACCGCCACGGCCATCTTCAGCCAGGAGAAGGGGCAGCGACGAAGCGTGCAGACCCAGGGTGGCGCGCAGACCACCAACTTCGACATCAAGGCGGACGAGTACGAGGCCAACAAGCACTACTTCCTCAGCTACTTCTTCCGCGACCAGTACGAGAACGCGCTGCGCACCCTGCCCACGGTGAACTCCGGGGTGCAGATCACCCGCGTGGAGGTGTGGGTGACCAACATGCGGCAGGATTTCCAGCAGACGCGCAACATCGTGGCCTTCACCGACCTGGGTGAGGATGCCGGTGCGCAGCAGGTGGCCGCCGGTCACATCAGCGCCGACCTGGTGAACTCGGGCTTCCTGGTGGACAACCCCGGCGCGGAGGCCCGCAACGAAGGCAACTCCCTCTACGGTGCCGTGAGCGGCAACGCGGGCATCCGCGGTTTCGTGAACGCCACCGGCGCGTTGCAGGCCCTGGGCCTGGTGGCCGCCCGCCACTTCGAGAAGGTGGAGAGCGCCCGCCTGCTGGGTCCCAACGAGTACACCCTCAACGGCCGCCTCGGTTTCATCTCCCTCAACCAGTCGCTGAACAACGACGAGGTGCTGGCGGTGGCCTTCCAGTACACCTTCAACGGCCAGACCTACCAGGTGGGTGAGTTCTCCACCGATGGGGTGGCTCCGCCCGAGGCCCTGATGCTGAAGCTGCTCCGCGCTTCCATCACCAACCCGCGCATCCCGCTGTGGGACCTGATGATGAAGAACGTGTACTCGCTGGGCGCCTTCCAGGTGAACCGCGAGAACTTCCGCCTGGACCTGATCTACAACAACCCGGTGACCGGTGTGGACATCAACTACATCCCGCGCTCACCGGTGGACCAGATCCCGCTGCTGCAGACCCTGGCGATGGACCGGTTGGACCCGAACAATGCGCCGAACCCCGATGGCTGGTTCGACTTCATCGACGGGGCGGCCACCGCAGGCGGAACGATCAACTCCCAGAACGGCCGCGTCTTCTTCCCCGTGCTGGAACCCTTCGGCAGCTACCTGGATGGGCGGCTGATCGGTCCCGACCCCAACAACCCCATACAGCCCCCGTCCATCCGGCGCACCATCGTGTACACCGCGCTGTACGACAGCACCAAGATCGCGGCGCAGAACCAGCCCGAGCTGAACCGCTTCCGCCTGAAGGGCAGCTACCGCAGCGCCAGCAGTGATGTGATCTCGCTCAACAGCGTGAACATCCCGCAGGGCAGTGTGACGGTGACCGCCGGCGGGGTGCGCCTGGTGGAGAACCAGGACTACACGGTGGACTATAACCTGGGCCGGGTGCGGATCCTGAACCAGGGCATCCTGGAGAGCGGCACCCCGGTGAACATCTCGCTGGAGAGCAACTCGCTCTTCAGCATCCAGCAACGGACCATTGCCGGGGCGCGCTTCGATTACAACGTGAGCAAGGACCTGGTGCTCGGTGGCACCATCATGAACCTCTACGAGCGGCCGCTCACGCAGAAGGTGAACGTGGGGGAGGAGCCGATCGCCAACACGGTGATCGGACTGGACGGCAACTGGCAGACCCGCTCGCAATGGCTTACCGACCTGGTGGACAAGCTGCCCTTCTACGCCACCAAGCAGGAGAGCAACGTGAGCGCCTCCATGGAAGGGGCCTACCTGATCCCCGGGCACAGCCGGGCCATCGGCAACGCTGGCACCAGCTACATCGATGACTTCGAGGGCAGCGTGAGCACCATCGACCTGCGCACGCAGAGCCTGTGGTTCCACGCGGCCACGCCCACGGGCCTCCCGAGCCTCTTCCCCGAAGGTGGACTGATCAACGACCTGGGTCTTGGTTTCCGTCGCGCGCAACTGGCGTGGTACGTCATCGATCCGCTCTTCTTCCGCAACAACAACCTCACCCCGCAGCACATCGCCAACGACCCGGAGATGCGCAGCGACCACCGCATGCGGGAAGTGCTGGAGCAGGAGGTGTTCCCCAACCGCCAGCTGCCTGCTGGCACCCCGGCCAACATTCCCGTGCTGGACCTGACCTACTACCCCAGCGAACGCGGCCCCTACAACTACAACCCGGGACTGGACGACAACGGCAACCTGCCCAACCCCGCCGAGAACTGGGCGGGCATCACGCGCCGGATCACCACCACCGACTTCGAGACCAGCAACATCGAGACCATCCAGTTCTGGCTGATGGACCCCTTCTTCAACACGAGCAACAGCAACGGGGAGCCGGCCAGCAACGAGAACTCGGTGAACAGCACGGGCGGTTACCTCTACATCGACCTGGGCAACATCAGCGAGGACATCCAGCGCGATGGCCGCAAGTTCTTCGAGAACGGCCTGCCCAACAACCCCAACGACCAGTCGTCGCCCACAGAGACCACCCCCTGGGGCGTGGTGCCCACCACCCAGAGCGTGGTGAACGCCTTCGCGCTCTCGCAGGAGAACAGCAACCGCTACCAGGACGTGGGCCTGGACGGCCTGGCCAGCGTGCAGACCGACCAGGAACTGCGCAACGAGCAGCTCTTCTTCGAGGACTACCTGAACGCGCTGCCGCCCGGCGCCCGCCAGCGCTGGCAGAACGACCCCAGCAACGACGACTACCACTTCTTCCGCGGCAGCGACTACGATCAGCAGCAGCTCAACATCCTGCAGCGCTACAAGCGGTTCAACGCGCCCGAAGGCAACTCCATCACCGACGAGGACAGCCCCGAAGCCTACCCCACCCAGCAGACCACCATCCCCAGTTCGGAGGACATCAACCAGGACCAGAACCTGGCCGAGGCGGAGAGCTACTTCCACTACAAGGTGAGCCTGCTGCCCAACGACATGGTGGTGGGCCGCAACTTCATCACCGACCGGCTGCGCGCCACGGTGAGCACCCCCGAGGGCAACAAGGAGGTGTACTGGTACCAGTTCAAGGTGCCCATCCGCAACCCGGAGCAGGCGGTGAACGGCATCCAGGACTTCCGCAGCATCCGCTTCATGCGCATGTACCTGCACGGTTGGCAGCAGGAGGTGACCCTCCGCTTCGCCCGTCTGGAGTTCGTGCGGGGCGAGTGGCGCAAGTACCTGCAGAGCCTGGAGACCCCCGGCGAAGTGCCCGGCGGCGACCCCGACCCCACGCTCTTCGAGGTGGCTGCGGTGAACATCGAGGAGAACGGCAACCGCACGCCGATCAACTACGTGCTGCCCCCCGGCATCAACACCGAGGTGGACGTGGCCAGCGCCAACCTGCGGAACCTCAACGAGCAGTCGCTGCAGATGAAGGTGTGCAACCTGCGCGATGGCGATTCGCGTGCGGCCTTCCGCAATGTGAGCTTCGACATCCGCAGCTACAAGAAGATGCGGATGTTCATCCACGCCGAGAGCTCCGATCCCACGCAGCCCATCGCGTACGGTGATGCCACCGTGTTCATCCGCCTGGGCAACGACCTGGACCAGAACTACTACGAGTACGAGGTGCCCGTGGTGCCCTCCACCTTCTTCAACCGCGACCCCTACAACGTGTGGCCCGAGGCGAACAACATGGTGATCGAGTTCGCCAAGTTGAACGACCTGAAGATCAAGCGGGACCAGGCCGGGTATGCGCGCAACCTGCGCTACATGGGCATGGAGGGCGACCGCCGCATCTTCGTGAAGGGCAGTCCGAACCTGAGCCAGATGCGGTCCATCATGATCGGCATCCGCAACCCGAAGAAGGACGGCGAGGAGGCGAACCCCTGGAACACGGACAACGGGCTGCCGCGCTGCCTGGAGGTGTGGGTGAACGAACTGCGTCTCACCGACTTCGACCAGAGCGGGGGCTGGGCGGCCGTGGCCCGCGTGAACGCGCAGCTGGCCGACCTGGGCAACGTGAGCGTGGCCGGCAACTACAGCACGCCGTTCTGGGGCAGCATCGACAAGCGCGTGAGCGAGCGCCAGCGCGAAACGAAGTACGGGGTGGACGTGACGGCCAACTTCGAGATGGGCAAGTTCCTGCCGGAGAGCAGCAACGTGCGCATCCCCATGTTCATCGGCTATTCCGAGCAGGTGAGCAATCCGCAGTTCGATCCGCTCAACCCCGACATCCGGTTCAACGATGCCACACGGGCGCTCACCGCCGAGCAGCGAAGGCAACGCTTGAAGGAGACCCAGACCTACACGCGCAGGCGGAGCATCAACTTCACCAACGTGCGCAAGGACCGCGGGCAGGGCAGCAGCGGCCGGGAGCACCTGTGGGACGTGGAGAACCTGAGCCTCACCTATTCCTACAGCGACCAGGAGTACCACGATGTGAACACCGCCTACGAGAACACGCGCACCTACCGCGGCTCGCTGGCCTACCTGCACAATCCGCGGCCCATCGCGGTGGAGCCCTTCAAGGGCATCGGGGTGGTGGACAAGAGCAAGTGGTTGAAGCTCCTCCGCGACTTCAACTTCAACGTGGGCTTCAAGCAGGTATCGCTGCGCACCTCGGTGGACCGCATGTACCTGGAGCGGCTGGTGCGTCCCAACCCCGACATCGAGACCCTGCCGCCCACGCCCACCTACAACAAGAACTTCAACTGGAACAGCCAGTACGGCTTCCGGTACGAGATCACCAAGAGCCTGAAGCTGGACTTCAACGCCAACAACCTGGCGGTGATCGGTGAGACACCCGGCCTGGTGAACCCCAAGTACCGCGACACCTATGAACTGTGGAAGGACAGCGTGCTGGCCAGCGTGCGCAGCTGGGGCGAGGTGACCCGCTACGACCACCTGGTGACCCTGAACTACACCCTGCCGCTGGACAAGCTGCCCCTTACCGACTGGATGACCGGTACGGCGGCCTACACGGCGGGCTACCAGTGGGACCGTGCGCCCTTCACGCAGGACTCCCTGGGCAACGTGATCCAGAACTCGCAGAACATCAGCTTCAACGGGCAGATGAACTTCGTGAACCTCTACAACAAGTCGAAGTACCTGAAGAAGATCAACGACAAGGGCAAGGCGCGACCCGCGTCCCGCGCGCAGAACGTCACCAAGCCCACCGACCCCAACGCGCCCAAGCCGCCCGAAGCCACCAAGGGCGGCAAGATCAATGTGCTGGAGGGATTGGCCCGTGTCCTGATGACGTTGCGCACAGGCACCTTCACCTACAGCCAGAACTCCGGCACCCTGCTGCCCGGCTACAGCGGCGGCACCAACGTGCTGGGCATGGACCCGGGCTTCGATGCGCCGGGCTGGGGCTTCGTGCTGGGCCAGCAGAACCACGCGTTGAACGGGGACATCGAGCGCGACTTCGCCACCACCGCCGCACGCAACGGCTGGCTGGTGCAGACGCCCTCCATCTTCACGCAGTACACCTCCACGCGCACCGAGACGATGAACTTCCGGGTGAACCTGGAGCCCTTCCGCGGCATGCGCGTGGACATCTCGGCCAACCGCACCGTGGCCGGCAACAACGCCTCGTTCTTCCGCTGGAACAACGACCTGGGCGACTACGTGAACAACAGCCCCCAGGAGACCGGCAGCTTCAGCGTCTCCATCCTCACCTGGCGCACGGCCTTCGCCCGCAACGACCGCAGCACCTTCGAGAACCCCATCTTCCTGGACCTGCTGGCCAACCGGGCCGTGATCAGTGCGCGCCTGGGCGCCACCACCGAGGGCTCCGTGCTCGACGACACGGGTTACTTCACCGGCTATGGCGCCACCAACCAGGATGTGATCATCCCCGCCTTCCTCGCGGCCTACACCGGACGCAACGCGCAAAACGTGGAGCTCAACCCCTTCAAGCAGAAGCCGGCACCCAACTGGGACATCACCTACGATGGCCTCACCAAGATCCCGCTCTTCGCCAAGTGGTTCCGCACCTTCACGGTGAAGAACAGCTACCGGTCCACCTTCAACATCGCCAACTACCAGACCAACATGCTCTATGTGCCCGGCGGTGCCGAGGTGGATGCGGCCGGCAACTACATCCCGTCGCGGCAGATCTCCGTGGTCACCATCCAGGAGGTGATGCGCCCGCTGCTGGGCTTCGACGCCACGCTGAAGAACAGCATGCTGGCCAAGTTCGAGTACAACCGCGACCGCAACCTGAGCATGAGCCTCACCAACTACCAGGTGACCGAGGTGGCCGGCGTGGAGTACGTGATCGGCACCGGCTACCGCTTCAAGAAGGTGAAGTTCCCCTTCGCCATCGGCGGCACCAAGCCCGACAGCGACCTCAACGTGCGCGTGGACCTGAGCCTGCGCGACAACCTCACTGTGATCCGCAAGATGGAGGAGCTCCAGAACCAGGTCACCGCCGGCCAGAAGATCCTCTCCATCAAGACCAGCCTGGACTACGTGCTGAACCAGCGCCTCAACGTGCGCGCCTTCTACGAGCGCGTGGTGAATACCCCGGTGATCTCCACCTCGTATCCCTCGGCCAACACCAACACGGGCATCAGCCTCCGCTTCACCCTTACCCAATAAACCCGCAGGACCTTCTACATTTGGCGGGCATTACAGCAAGCATCCACCCATGAACATCCCGCAGGAACTGCGCTACACCAAGGACCACGAGTGGGTCCGCATCGAAGGCAACGAGGCCGTGGTGGGCATCACCGATTTCGCCCAGGGCGAGCTTGGCGACATCGTGTTCGTCGACATCAACACCGAAGGCCAGCATGTGGCCAGCGAGGCCGTCTTCGGTACGGTGGAGGCCGTGAAGACCGTGAGCGACCTGTTCATGCCTGTGAACGGCACCGTGGCCGAGGTGAACCCCGGCCTGGCCGATGATCCCGCCGCCGTGAACAGCGACCCCTACGGCAAGGGCTGGATGGTGCGCGTGAAGCTGGACGACCCCGCCGAGGTGGAGCAGCTGCTCACCGCCGACCAGTACAAGGCCCTGGTGGGCGCCTGAGGCCGCCATGCCCGCACCGCGTGCGCTCTGGCCCGCGGGGCTCTGGGCCCTGGTGATCCTGGTGCTGTGCCTGATGCCCGGCAGCCGCCTGCCCGAATGGGACTGGTTCGCGCTGCTCGACCTGGACAAGCTGGTGCATGCCGCCCTCTTCTTCGTGCAGGCGCTGCTGCTGGCCCGGGCCTTCATCGCGCGTGGTACGCCGGTGCGCTGGGCCTTGTGGGCGGTGGCCATCGCCGCGCTCTACGGACTGGCCACCGAGCTGATGCAGGGCTTGGAGGCCCTGGGGCGCCGCACCGACATCAATGACCTGATCGCGAACACGGTGGGCGCGCTCGCTGCCGGGTGGTTCGCGCGGTGGCGCATGCGCAAGGGCCTGCCCGTGCTGCCCCTCACCCGGGCCTGACGCGCTCCGCTAACTTTACCGGCAGCCATGGCCATCACCAAGACCCCTGTCCGCATGAGCAATGTGCCCCACACCGCGCCCACCATCGACCAGGTGGGCATCGAGGAGCGCGTGGCCCGCATCAAGACCCGCAGCATCAAGAAGGAGACCAAGGTGCAGGGCATGAAGCTGGCCCTGAGCATGATCGACCTCACCACCTTGGAAGGGGCCGACACGCCCCACAAGGTGCAGCAGATGTGTTTCAAGGCCATGCACCTGCAAGACAGCCTGCCCGGTCTGCCCACGGTGGCCGCGGTGTGCGTGTACCCCTCCCTGGTGAAGGTGGCGAAGAAGGCCCTGGAGGGTAGCCCCGTGAAGGTGGCCAGCGTGAGCACCGCCTTCCCCAGCGGACAGGCACCGCGCAACGTGAAGATCGCCGACACCAGGTTCGCCGTGAGCGAAGGCGCCGATGAGATCGACATGGTGATCAGCCGCGGCAAGTTCCACAACGGGGACCACAACTTCGTGTTCGACGAGATCGCGGCGATCAAGGAGGCCTGCGGCGATGCCCGCCTTAAGGTGATACTCGAGACCGGTGAGCTGGGCACCTACGACAAGGTGCGCCTGGCCAGTGACATCGCCATCGCGGCCGGCGCCGACTTCATCAAGACCAGCACCGGCAAGATCAACCCCGCCGCCACCATGGAGGTGACGCTGGTGATGCTGCACGCCATCCGCGACCACTACCTGCGCACCGGGCAGATGATCGCCATGAAACCCGCCGGTGGCATCCGCAAGAGCAAGGAGGCCCTCCACTACCTGATGATGGTGAAGGAGGAGCTTGGTCCCGAGTGGCTGGACCCACACTGGTTCCGCTTCGGTGCCAGCAGCCTGGCCAACGACATCCTGATGCAACTGGTGAAGGAGGCCACCGGCCAGTACCAGAGCGCGGATTACTTCAGCGTGGATTGAGTGG
>CAUJFM010000343.1 GCA_963169595.1 Bacteroidota bacterium
AAATGTCCTTCGTCTTCGGCCGATCGCCTTTCACGAATTTCAAGTACTCCAGCGATTCACCCCTCGTTTCCGCTGCGCCAAAGCCCTGGCTCTTGTGCATGCTTCGGCTGCGCCCGGCGATCTCGGTGTAGCTCAGGCCCAGCAACGGGTCGTAGCCGCCCACGTCCACGGTGAACCAGTCGGGGTCGTTCTTCGCGATCTCGGCCAGGTCCTTCTTCCACCAGGTGCTTCCGTTGAAGAAGAGGCGGCGCGGCTGCCACACTTCAAGCCCTTGTTCGAGCTGCTCCGGAAAGGCCTTTGGATCACCGGCCAGGTCGAAGGCCTCCTCGGCGAGGATGGCGCTGGCCTCGTGGTGGCCGTGCCCCGCGGTGCGGTCGGGCGCGAAACGGGTGATGATGATGTCCGGCCGGAACATCCGGATCACGCGCACCACATCGCTCAGCACCTCCTGCTTGCCCCACTTCTCGAAGCTCTCGGCAGCGTTCTTCGAGAAGCCAAAGTCCACCGCGCGGGTGAAGAACTGTTCACCGCCATCGATGCGGCGCGCTTCCAGCAGCTCCTGCGTGCGGATGATGCCGAGCGCATCGCCCAGTTCGGGACCGATCAGGTTCTGTCCGCCATCGCCGCGCGTGAGGCTGAGGTTGCCGGTGCGCACCTTCTTGCCATTGGCGAGCCAGGCGATCAGGCGGGTGTTCTCATCATCGGGATGCGCCACGATGTAGAGCACGCTGCCCAGCACGTTGAGCTTCTGCATGCGGTGCAGGATCTCGGCGGCGTGGGGTTGTGCGGGGGGGCGTTGGGCCGAGGTGGGAAGGGTGAAGAGTGCCGTGTGCAGGGTGAGGACGACCGCGATCAAACGCAGTGCCCTGGACGAGCTTAATTGCATGGGGCTAAGGTAGGGAGGGACATAGGCCACGAGCCTTGGGCCACGGGCTTCGGGCTGCTTTGCACTTCGTAACCAACTCTTCGAAAACGGCTATGGTCAGCTCCTGCCGTAAACGAAGATGGAAGCTGATCCGACCGAAGTCCAAAGCCCACAGCCGTCCCCTATGCCACTTTGATCTTCCGGTCGCTCAGCTCCACGCTGAAGCGCACCTTGGCCTGCAGGGCGTTGAACACGCGCAGAATGGTCTCGATGGTGACGTTGCCACTGTTGTTCTCCAGCTTGCTGATCTGGGCCTTCTGCACGCCCACGAGCTTGCCGAGCTGCTCCTGGGTGAGGTTGCGACGGGTGCGGGCTTCCTTGATCGCTTCGCCGATCCGATCCATTTGCAGTTCATGCTCGTAACTGTCACGATCGGGAGTGCCCGGTTCGCCGAGTACGTGATCCTTGACCTCACTTAGTGTGTACAGCTTGAGCTTTTTCGCGGTCATGGCCTGTTCGGTTTCTCGGTGAAGTATCGCTCGCGCAGTTTGTGCGCGCGCTGGATCTCGCTGCCCGGCACCTTATCCGTTTTCTTGATAAAGCCATGCGTGGCGATCACAAGACGACTGGCCTGTTTGTCCCAAAAGGCCAGCAGGCGGTATTGCATCCCATGGTACTGTGTCCGGAATTCCCAGATGTCGGTATCGAGCTTCTTCATCAACTCCGGGTCGTTGCGTTCCGAGGCGCGTTCCACGTTGTACAAGACCTTCTTTCGCGCGGCCATGGGCAGTTCCATCAAGAATTCCATAGCTGGCGCCATGAACATCACCTCGAATCGGTTCGTCGACAACAGTTCGGGTTTGGGTTGCAAAGATAGACCATGGTTTCCGTAAATGGAAACACCGACATGGGCCTCATACGCGTGGAGCACTTCGCTGCCATGCGGTGCGGTGAACCCACCTCACACCACCTGCTCCGCCAGCACCTTGGCGATCTGCTCCTTATAGCTGCGGCCGCTCACGATGCGCTCGTTGTTGGCCATGCTGAAGATGAACTCGTTGTTGCCGCTGTAGCGCGCGTTGCGCACGTGGGCCATGTTCACGATGTAGCTGCGGTGGATACGCAGGAAACGCGCGGGGTCCAGCTCGCCCTCCACGGCGTTCATGGTCATGCGGTAGAGGTGGTGCCGGTCGCGTAGCTGCAGGCACAGGTAGTTGCCCTCGGCGCGCAGGTACAGGAGGTCCTCCACCTTCACCTTGAACTCGCGGCCCTTGTCCTTGATGGTGAAGGTCCCGATGTGCGTGCTGTTGGCGTGCAGGTGCTCGCGCATCAGGTCCATCAACTTGCCGGTGAGGCGGTCGTTGGTGCGCATCTCGATGAAGCGCTTGGCCTTGTCCAGCGAGGCGAAGAAGCGCTCGTCATCGTAGGGCTTCAGCAGGTAGTCCACCGCGTTCACATCGAAGGCCTTGAGGGCGTACTGGTCGAAGGCGGTGACGAACACCACGAAGGGCACGGGCACATGGCCATTGTGGGCATGCACGTGCTCCAGCACCTCGAAGCCGCTCATGCCGGGCATCTGCACGTCCAGGAAGAGCAGGTCCGGACGGCACTTGGCGATGCAGTTGAGCGCCTCCTGGCCGTTGCGGCACTCGCTCACCACCTCGATGGAGGGGTCCTGTGCGAGCAGTCGGGCGATGCGCAGGCGTGCGGCGGGTTCGTCGTCGACGATGATGGTCCGGATGGTCTTCATGGTTCAGGCGCGTTCGATGGGCAGGGCCAGTTCCACTTGGAAGCCGGCGCCCGCTGTGGAGCGTACAAGGAAGGTGGCGGCATCACCGTAGAGCAGGCGCAGGCGTTCCCGCACGTTGCGCAATCCGATGCCTCCGTTCTCCATCGCGTTCAAGACATCGGAAGTCCCCTTTCCGTTGTCCGCGACGGTGAGAAAAAGTTGATCGCCGTGGCGATGGGCGTTCACGGTGATGGTGACGCCCGCAGTGGTGGCGTCGAGTCCGTGCTTGATGGCATTCTCCACCAAGGGCTGCAGCACCATGCTGGGCACGAGATGGTCATCCAGGTCCTTGGGCACCTTGTAATCCACCGTGAGGCGGTCACGGAAACGCATGGCCTCGATGCCGAGGTAGTGGGCCACGTGGTCCAGTTCGCGTTCCAGCGGCACCTTGTCGCGCTGCGTCTTCTCCAGCGTGATGCGCAGCAGCTGGCCCAGCCGGCTCAGCACGCGGCGGGCATCGTTCACGTTCTCGTCCATCAACGCGCTCACTGTGTTCAGCGTGTTGAAGAGGAAGTGGGGCTGCAGTTGCTTCTTCAGGGCGTTCATCTGTGTCACCTGCAGTTCGTGCCGCAGCTCCAGCAGCTGCTCGTGCTCGGTGCGGCGCAGGCGGGCGTTCTCCAGGGCCGTGAGCACCCCCATCAGCACCCAGTATTCCATGGTGCGGGTGAAGATGGCCGGCACCAGTGCATGCAGCGCCCAGTTCTGGTATTGCGGATCGGCGAAGTCGAAGTCGCCGGTGGACTGGAGGATGCTGTAATAGATGGTGGAGGTGGTGACCTCATGCAGCGAAGCGATGGCCAGGCTGAACCCGAAGTGGATCAGCAAGGTGCGCAGGCGGGGCCGCTGCCCGAAGGGCCAACGCACCAGGATGGTGTACACGAGTGGCGTGAGCAGCGCCCAGAACAGGAAGTTGAGGTAGGGCACCGGGGCCTCCCGCCACCAGTTGAACTCGCCCATGTCCTTCAGGTCCTGGTACACCACATGGTGCATGTAGGCCTGGAACAGGAACAGCGAGGCCAGCACCAGGGCCGTGAGCAGGATGGTGCGGTAGTGGATCGGGGTGCGCTGGAAGTAGCCCATGGCCACGGGAAGGAAGTAGCTGCTGACGAAACTATTCTGGCCAGGGACCAATGGTGTCTGGATCTTGATGAACGGTAATCCCCGGGATGAACGGTTCGTCACAGGCCGCGTTCCGCGCGGCCATCAAGCACATGGCCCCACCGGAGGGTGAGGCCTTGGCGCGTTGCGTTGGTGACGGACGGTCTACCCGCCGAAGGTGAAGGAGAGGCCGTTCACACCGACCGTGACGAGGGCATCACAGCTGCCATTGCCGTAGTCCACGGTGCGCACGGCCAGGTTGCTGGGCACCACCTGCAGCACACCGCTCACGATCCACGGGCAATCCAACTCCACACGCAGGGGACTGGTGATGGCCACGGTGAAGGGCAGGCCGGTTCGGCTGATGCCACTTCCACCACCGGTGATGAGGTACACATCGTCCAGCCAGTTCAGGGTGTTGGCGCCTTCCACCCAGGTGCGGGTGCGCTGGTAACTGTGCGTGCTGGTCCAGCTGCCATCGGGGGCGGTCACCGTGCCGTTCACGGTCACGTTGAAGAAGGGCTGTCCCTGGCCATTGAGACCAGCGTTGGTCACGGTCTTCACGCCCTGGAGGTGATGGTCGTTCACGTAATAGTCCTCGGGGGTGATGGTGATCACCGTGCCGGGGTCGCGGTAGCGCCCGGTGAAGGTCACGTTGAGGCGGCCACGGCGGGTGCGGCCATCGGGGGCGGTGCAGTTGGCGGGACCGAAGTCGATAAGCAGGGTGTGCGGCACGGCCACGGTGTCGATCGTCACGGCCACGGCACAAGGCAGGTCGCCGTCCTTGTAGGCGGCATCGCTCATCTTCAGGGCATCCGCGAAGTACACCTCGGCGCGGTCGTTGTCCACGGCGGCGGTGTAGTCCCGGTCGATCAGGGGTTGCTCCTCCTCCTCTTTGCGACAGGCGGCAAGGGTGAGCAGGAGCAGGGTGGGGAGAAGGAACTTCGACATGGGAAGCGGCGCTGGTCTGGTGGCTATGACGCAAGGACCGGGCCGAAGGTTCAACGGCGGCGGTCCAGCACCACGAAGCTGAAGGCGTGGGAATGCCGCTCGTCGGCGGGGTGGTGCTCACGGCTGCGCTCGGTCCAGTCGGCGTGGTCCACCAGGGGGAAGTGGGTGTCGCCCTCCACATCGGCGTGCACCAGGGTCAGGTACAGGCGGTCCACGAGGTCCTTGCGGACGGCCTCGGCATAGATCTGCCCGCCACCGATCACGAAGGCCTCCTGCTCACCGCTGGCCTTGGCCTGCTCCAGCGCCTCTTCCAGCGAGCCCAGCACCACGGCTCCGGGGGCCTCGTAAGCGGGATTGCGGGTCACCACCATGTTCACGCGGTCCTTCAGCGGACGGTATTTCTCCGGAATGGTCTCGTAGTTCTTCCGCCCGGTGATCACGTGGTGACCGCGGGTCACGCGCTGGAAGTACTTCAGGTCATCGGGCAGGTGCCAGGGCAGGTCGCTGTCGCGCCCGATGGTGCCGTTGTCCGCCACGGCGGCGATGGCGCTGATGATCATACGCTTACGCTGGCCTTGATGTGCGGGTGCGGATCGTAGTCCTTAAGCGTGAAGTGCTCGTAGCGGAATGCGAACAGGTCCGTCACGCTGGGGTCAAGCTCCATCTTCGGCAGGGGGCGAGTATCACGCGTCAGCTGCAGGCGTGCTTGTTCCAGGTGGTCGTTGTACAGGTGCACATCGCCGAAGGTGTGAACGAATTCGCCGGGCTGCAGACCGCATACCTGCGCCATCATCAACGTAAGCAGTGCGTAACTCGCGATGTTGAACGGAACGCCCAGGAAGGTGTCGGCACTGCGCTGGTAGAGCTGGCAGCTGAGCTTGCCCTCTGCCACGTAGAATTGGAACATGGTATGGCAGGGCGGCAGGGCCATGCGGTCCACGTCGGCGGGGTTCCACGCGGTGACGATGTGGCGTCGGCTGTCGGGGTTGCGCTTGATCTGCTCCACCACGTTGGCGATCTGGTCGATCACGCGGCCATCGGGGGTGTGCCAGCTGCGCCACTGGTAGCCGTACACGGGGCCGAGGTCGCCGTTGGGGTCGGCCCATTCGTCCCAGATGCGCACGCCGTTATCCTGGAGGTACTTGATGTTGGTGTCGCCCGCCAGGAACCAGAGCAGCTCGTGGATGATGCTCTTCACGTGCAGCTTCTTGGTGGTCACCAGGGGGAAGCCTTCGCTGAGGTCGAAGCGCATCTGGTGGCCGAAGCAACTGATGGTGCCCGTGCCGGTGCGGTCGTGCTTCTGCACGCCTTCGTCCAGGATGCGGCGGAGGAGGTCGTGGTACTGCTTCATCGCAAGGGCGAAGGTACCGCAGCCCCCGGGCGCCGGGCGCGTGGACTTGCTAACGGGTGTGAATAGCGATCGCTGCTCTAGGGGGCTACTCCACCACCACCCGCTCGTAGCAGGTCCCCTCCTTGCTGGTAACCCGCACCACATAGGTGCCTGCCCCAAAGCGCGACAGGTCCACCTCCTCGGTCTCTTTGCCCTGGGGCAAGGGCCGCTGGAAGAGCAACTTGCCCATGGTATCGTAAACGCTGTAGTAGCTCTCGGCCATCAGCGGGTCGGCAAAGGAGAGGGTGAAGTGGCCGGTGTTGGGATTGGGGCGGACGGACATGGGGCGGCGCTCCATACGGGGGAGAAGGTTGGTGGCGAAGGTGCAGCCATCGTAGGTGGTGAAAATGCTTGGGTCCAGGATGCTGTCGTTCACCAAGATGGTCGTTGCCGTAGCCAGACTCGCAGTGCTTGTCAGTACGAAACTGCTGTCTACCGGGAAGAGATCAGAGACCTGCACCGGGTTCGGGTGCTCCAGGCAATCGAACCGGCCCAAGGAATCCGTCTTGTAGATGAATTTGCTGGCATTTCCTGGCAGATCCCCATAGATGATCCCGCTGAGCATGTAGCTGCCATCCGAATGGGCGAGCAGATCCTGGGCGATGTAGACGTATCCATCCTCTCCCACTGCGCGCGTCCACAAGGTGTCGCCATTGGTGTCGATCTTCATCAGGAAGGGGTGGTAGTGGAAATTGTTCTGGGGGGCTCCAAGAGTAGCGAGCACGGCGTACTGTCCATCCAGCGTTCTTCTGATCTTCGACGGTCTGCCAGTGTACCACAGGAAGGGTGTGCTGTACCAACCCTTGCACCATTGCACCTCTCCATCGCCATCGAGCTTCATCATGAAGAGCTTGGGCTGAAAGCTGGCCGGCAGTGGCTCGGTGAAGAGCAATTGTGTGCTATCGGTATACCCCATGATGATGAACGAATCGTCCGATTCGATCAAGGCGTCGTGGACCATGCCCCCAGGGCGCATGTAACTCTTGCTCCAAAGGAAGTTGCCATCTGGATCCATGCGGGCCACCACTACCCCCGCTGTATCCATGTTGATGCCAGCGAGCAGGTCGCCGTTGGGCAGTTCCTTGATGAACTGGAAGCCCCCAGAGCGATCGACCCTCCGCGTCCAAACAGGTTCCAAGAGGCTGTCGACCCGCATAGTGAAGAAGTTCTTGCCACGCCCCCATATGATCGCCCCTTTGTTACTTGCCACTTCCAATCCGCCGATTGACCCATCACATACCTCCAAGTTCATGTCATACTTCAGCATAACATCCGTATTTCCGAGAGAGTCCGTGAGCCCGATAACCGGTTGCACCAAACCAAGGTCGATATTCGGTTTCCATGGACAATCCAGCGGTGTGGTGGACGTTGTGAAGTAGAAGCGATTGGCTTTTACCTGCTTCAGAATCTGGGTCATATCAGTTCCTATGTCATGATAGTAGGACGAATGCTGGATGTAACCATCGGGATTGAGCAAGTGAATAGCAGCCATACAAGTGAGTGTGTTCCCGCCGGGCAGCTCTATGAGGTCGAATGAGTAGCTCGTCGCAGACCGATAGAGTCTCATGAAGGTCGGCTGCGCATGCGCTGCGCAGGTCCATGCGAATGCGAAGGCAAAGAAGCTTGTTGCTCTCATGTCTCAGTGGATGATGAGTTTCTTGGTCTTCATGCGACCATTCGAAGTGACCTGCACCCAATAGGCCCCCATGGCGAATCGGCTGGCGGATAGTTGCAAGCGCGTGGCCGTCACATTCACCATTTGCATCAGCCGCCTCCCCGCAAGATCCAGGATAACGACCTCTTTGGCGGTCTCATCATCAAACGCAATTGCAAGCAGGTCGCTGGTGGGGTTGGGGTAGAGCAGGAAGTCCCAGTCTTGCCCAGATTCTGCTTGTACGGCATCCGGGGTGAGGCTCTTCACGAAAGGACCCGGCGTGATCACAAAGGCATAGTCGGAATGGAGCGTGTCGAGGTAGTTGTTGGCCAACCCGTTGAACTCACCATCCAGGTTGATCACGATGTCGCCATTGGCATCGCTCTCAAGAAGCGTATTCGGGTATTCGCTGTCCGGCGGCAGGTCCGTGGCACCAATGCGGGTTGGGAACCAAGTAATGTAGTGCGGTTGTCCCGGGAAGAAGCCCGAGAGCGTAATGCTCGCTGCCTCGGGCGCCGTACAGCCCAGGAAGTTCTCATTGCCCGCCCCGCTCATCACATAGAAGCTCTTGGCCACCGAGGCGTTGCGGTTATGCACCCAGCCGATGGCAGTGCTCTGATCGCTTCTTAGGTAGTAGCACTCTATTGGGTTGATCCCGTCCGAATCATCGTCATCAAAGAACTCGTCCGGGGTGTAAGCGCCCGAGAAGATGCCGAGCTCCTGCACGCTAGGGCGGTTCAGTAGTTCGGCGAGCGGTTGGAAATGATGGTGCAATCTCTTGTTCTTGACCCACTTCGTAGTGCCGAATAGCTGGAGTCGGTTGTCATCCCCGGCAACATTGGAAAATTGCTGCGTGGGACTCCATTGGAAGCTGTTTGCCGCATCCTCCGGCGGCACAGCCAAGGCATCCGGAAACCAGAACACCCGCTCCCAATGCCAAGTAGTGCCTGCAGCCCACTTGCCCGAGAAGACGGCGGCCCAAAGCTCGTTGTGGAAGGACACATCGTAGTTGTGGAAGATCTTCTCCACATCGCGCGACCAAAGAGGGTCGCCGCTGGGGTTTGCAGGATTGACGATCCTGAAGCTCGTATAATGATTGAACTCACCGTGGTTGAAAGGTTTCCGTTGGGCAAGTGCTGCTGTCGGAGATGGAAATGTCCTCCAGAAATCTGTAGCGTGCTTGAAGCCCTCATACATCCTCCAGTCGACCATGCTTGGGTCGGACTCCAAAGGATTGGTCGGGTTATTGGGGTCGATCTGTAGCCGTGGGTGGAAACCCTTGTGGACATCGATCAGGTCGACAAGCTCGTTGGTGAAAGGCAGGAAGTGGTTCGTGAGGGGTGGCACGTTCGGTACTTCGCCGTCAGGTGTGTAGTTGATGGCATCCAGTGCGCTGGTATAGCTCATTAGGAACAGCTTCTTCTCCTCGCCTAATGGTGATATCTCCGGGTTGTTCAGGTTCACCTCATCGCGAGTGTAATGAATGATGTCCGTAAGCCAAGAGTTGATGGTACTCGGCAGCAAGGGATCCAACGGCCACACGACATCATTTGCCGGGCATGCGCCTTCAGGTGGTTGTGTTCGATAAGCATAGGTCAGCATCTGATCGATCTCGTTGAAGGGTTCGATTATCGGGATGTTAACCGAGTACCCCCACCGCGCCATCAGATACTTGTATTTGCGTTTCCAGTAATAGAAGACCGTTCGATCTCCGTGGTTATTGCTGTTGCCATTATCGTAGAAAAAGTTCTTCACGTCGTAAAGTCCGGTTTGAGGACTCCTCGAGGTTTCCAGGAATCGTAGCACATATGCGTGGTTACCCCAAATGACATCCTCATAGTCAATGACAGGAGGGTACGGGTCCACGCATAGTTGTAAGTATACATTCTTAGCGCGGGCATGCTCCACCAGCTGGTCAAAGGCCCAGCTTTGGAATTGACAATTGCTGGTCATGACATCATTTCCGCAGTTATATGAAGGGGTTTTGTAAGCATCATACACCCCGGGATTCACCCACTCTGGGGCAAATTCGTGACCATTCATGAATACACGCATGAAGTTCGCGCCTACCTCATGAAGCCGGTCCATGCTTTCGGTCATGTTCTGATGGTCACGTTTGAAGAACTTGAACCAGGCGCCCCAGATCCCAGGGTCCCAGAACTCATGCCGCGTTCCCATATTCACGCCGAGCGCGAAGAAGGGTACTTCATCACCCGGCAGTGGGTCACCTGCGAATTGAAGTGTGCGTCGATTCTGGGGATTCACCTCCAAGCAGCCGTGGTTATCTGGTAGTGATGGCAAACACTCAATTGTATGGCCGCTATAGGAGAACGGGAGCAGTGGTTCATTAGATAGTTTTTGGGTAAACGGGGCCTGTACGTAAAGGGAAAATTGCCAAGGCCCCTCCATGTCCGGTGCAAACCGGAACCGTATATGATAAAGATGCAGTGGGTCGCTCACGTTATAAGTCAATTGGGCATGATCATCTGAAGTGGCCCACATCGCTTCACGCATGAAGAAGCCCCACTTCATGGTCTGCGAACCATCCGGTCTTGTCAAGGTCATTACCAGACGTAAAGAGTCGTCGGCGTACGGATTAAGGTCATGAAGGTCATCCACTAGCCAAGGTGTGGCTGCATTGTCGGTGCCATTGGAGTAGTAGTGAGCAAAGAACCCATCGATCGCATCCTGATACTCCTGCGGCAAGCACAAGCCCACCTCCACCTTCTCCCACTTGTGTACATGCACCACGTTGTCCTCGATGCTGCCATAGGGGCTGCTACCATCGGGCGCCGGGCTGATGATGACCAGGTCGGCGGGGTCGCCCAGGCCTTGGTCGATACGGGCATGGAACTGCCCCTGGCTGTTGAAGCCACCCGCATGGAAGCCGGGCAACAGGCGCACTTCGGTGGCACTTACGAACTCCACATCGGCACTGGCGCCGACCTCGGTGGGTAGCTCCGGCGTAGCGGGCGACAGTATCTTGTTGGTCACCGCGTAGTGATGGGTGCCCTCCATCCATGAGACATCCTGGATGGTAAGCTCCGGATAGGGCGTTTGCGCGCTAGCGGTCGCCATGTGCAGGAGCACGGCAGCAAGACCGATGGTCCGTGACGTGCCCATTACCTGGACGTTTGAAGGGTGGTCACGCGCTGTTCCAACTGCTGCAGGCGTTCTTCGAGCTGAAGAATGTACAGGGCCTGCTGCTCGATCGTCTCCAGCATGCGGCGTTGGAGGTCACCCACCTCCACACCCCCATCGGCATCCACCTCACTGGCAGAGGGGATGCCCGGCAGATGGCGGTTGCGCTGCACAAAGGCCCGCAGCTCGCTCAAGGGCATCAGGTCGTAGCCGGTGTCGAACACGAAGTCGGGCCAAAGGCCGGTCTTCACCTTGATGTCCCGCGTGGCGATACCACCTTCCACATAGAGCCGATAGACCCCTGAAGTGTTTATCGGTGGGTGGGTTCCGATCCCGACCCTACCATCAGCTCCGATCCGTATCCGTTCCTCGCCATCCGTGTACATCAATAGCGGGTGTGCGCTGAGGGTTCCGAGAACAGGTTCGTCCGCTGGACAGAGATCGGTGAAGTTGTTCCCACGGGTCTCCCAGAAGGGAGGATACATGTCCAGATTGATACACGGTGAACCGGGTGGCATAGGTGGATAGTCGGGCCTCCACCCCCCACCGCGCAGTATGCCGTTGGAGTCACGCAGCAATACCCCGGGCCCGGACAACGATCCAAGGAGCTGAATGTCCCCGTTGCTCTTCATACGAAGAACGGGTTGCCCATTGCTCTTGAACACCACATCACTGCTATCCGCCGTGCCGATGTAGTGCGAGGCAGGGTCGGTCCCTGTATTGCCTTGCATATCCCATGCATTGCGCTCGGGCTGGGTCATTAGCACCGTTTCTGAGCGGGTCGCGCACCCGTTGGCATCGGTCACGGTGGTGATGTACTTCAGCGCACCCAGCCCGCTGCGGTCCTGGGTAGTGGCCCCATCGTTCCAACTATAGGTATAGGGCTCTACACCTCCGGACACCGAGACATCGATACTGCCATTGTAGCAATCGTGGCAACTGATGTTGTGTCCGTTCGGGTAGGTGAACGGCAGGGCCTGCACCTTGATCGCGCGTGGTTCGGACAGGGTAACCTCTGCCGTGATCTCCGTATTGTTCGCGTCTATGACCAATAGTTTGTAGTAGCCAGCCGGTATACCGGCGAGGTCCTCGGTGGTCGCGCCGTTGGACCACGTGTAACTGTACGGTGCTGTTCCGCCGCTCACCGTGGCATCGATGGCCCCATCCTTCTGCCCAAAGCAGGAGATCTGATAGCCATTGTAGTCCGATGTGGTGAACGAGATGGCCAACTGGGCGGTGGTGGTCAGGTGGACGAGGATGGCCAACCCCGCCAGCGCCAGCCGCTCAGCGCTTAGCGGCGTGCGGCGTGCGGCGTGCGGCGTGCGGCGTGCATGACATGCTGTTTTGCATGAATCCGAATGTAGGCATTTGCAAGGGCGATAGAATGACTTTCGTCAGTTTCCTCGGTTTCCTCGCGGTGTCTGGTTCGTTCGTCCAGTATTCTGTACAATGCCGGTCATGCACGCGGGTTCAGCATGGCTCCGGCCGCTTGCACGTAAGACCTCTGCTCATAAGCACCACTGCCGATCAGGCTCCTGCGAACGGATGCCGCACCGAACTGCGGTCAGCTTGCCTCCGCGGTGCCTTCACCCTCCCTCCGCCACCCGTTCTGTGCGGGCTTCTCCGGTTTTGGCGGCCAGTCGGGCAGGGCCTTCAGCAGGCGTTCCTTCATGCGCTCGTAGTAGCTCTTGCGGTCGATGGTGAAGGAGATGAGGTAGCCCACCATGGCGGCGTACATCAGCTGGAAGATGGCGCTGTGGCGGTCGGTCATCTCCAGCACCAGGATGGCACTGGTGAAGGGCGAGCGGGTCACACCGGTGAGGAAGGCCGTCATGCCCGCCAGCACCAGCAGGTTGAACTGTCCGCGGGTGGGGCTGAACCACTCGGCGATCCAGCCGCCCACGGCCGCGCCGCTGGCCAGCGAAGGGGCGAAGATGCCGCCCGCGCCACCGGCCGAGAAGGAGAACATGGACCCGAAGAAGCGCGCGCCCACATTGCCGGCCGTGGCATCCACCTGTGGGGCGAAGAGGTACTCCTCCAGCAGCAGGTGACCGGAACCGATGGTGTGCGGGCCGAAGAGGAGCACAGCGCCCGCGAAGAGGAAGGAGCACACCAGCGCGAAGCCCGCCGCCGACCAGGCCGTGCGCATGGAGCGCCTCAATTTATCGAAGGCGATGAGGCCCTTGCAGAAGATCGCGCCCAGTGCCCCGGCCACAAGCGACAGCGCCAGGATCTTGTACATGAAAGAGAAGGTGGCGGGGTCCAGCTTGGGGTAGCCCAGCAGCAGGTAGGGGCCCAGCAGCCATTGTGCGGTCATGCCGCTGAGGATCACCGCGGTGAGCACGGCCGTGCGGAACTGCGCCATGTGGGTCTTGGTGAGCTCCTCCACGGCGAACACGATCCCGCCCAGCGGGGTGTTGAAGGCGGCGCTGAGTCCCGCCGCCCCTCCGGTGATCATCATGATCTGGCGGCTCACCTTCGGCCAGAAGGGCGGCAACAGCTTGTGCACAGTGCGGTAGATGCTGCCCGCGATCTGCAGTGTGGGCCCTTCACGCCCCACGGCGCCGCCGCCCAGCACCAGGGCCAGGCTGCTGAGGATCTTCACCACGATGATGCGGGCATTGAGGAAGCGCCATGAGCGGTCGCTCTTCTTCTCGGTGGCCACCTCCACAGCGGCCATCAGTTGCGGTATGCCGCTTCCCCCGGCCAGCGGCGCGAAGCGGAACACCAGCCACCACGAGAGCAGGATGCTGAGCGGCGCGGTGAGCAGGATGAGCCGCCGATCGATCAGGTGAAGCTCGGT
>CAUJFM010000344.1 GCA_963169595.1 Bacteroidota bacterium
AACGAGTACGTGGCGAACTGGTGGCAGGTGGTGAACTGGAGCGAGGTGGCGAAGCGGATGGCCTGATCAATCGGCCACCAGCTCGATATCGAAGTCCACCAGTTCCACGAACTGCTGGATGCGGGTATCGATGTCCTCCCGGGTGATCTCCACCAGGCGCTCAATACCGAACTTCTCGCAGGTGAAGCTGGCCAGGGCACTGCCCACGATGATGGCGCGCTTCAGGTTGTCGAAGCTATGGTCCTGCGTACGGGCCAGGAAGCCGATGAAGCCCCCGGCGAAGGTGTCGCCCGCACCCGTGGGGTCCACCACATCCTCCAGCGGCAGGGCCGGCGCAAAGAACACGCGGTCCGGGCTGAAGAGCAGTGCACCGTGCTCACCTTTCTTCACCACCAAGTACTTCGGCCCCATGGCGAGGATCCTGGTGGCGGCCTTCACCAGGCTGTGCTCCCCGCTCAGCTGGCGTGCCTCGGCATCGTTCACGCACAGGATGTCGACCCGGGCGATCACCTTGTGCAGTTCCTCCAACGCGCTGTCCATCCAGAAGTTCATGGTGTCCATCACCACCAGGGCGGGGCGCTCGGCCATCTGGTCCAACACCTTGGCCTGCACCTTGGGGTCCAGGTTGCCCAGCATCACATAGGGCGCCTTGGTGTAGGGCTGCGGCAGCTTGGGGTCCAGTTCCAACAGCACGTTCAGCCTCGTCTCCAGCGTGTCGCGGGAGTTCATGTCGTAGTGGTAACGGCCCGCCCAGAAGAAGCTCTCCTTGCCCTTGAGCACCTCCAGTCCCTGCAGGTCCACCCCGCGTTGGCGCAGGTCGTCCATCACGCTGGTGGGGAAGTCATCGCCCACCACGCTCACCAATCCCATCTTGTCAAGGAAGATGGAAGCGGCAAGGCTGATGTAGGTGGCCGCGCCGCCTACGGTCTTTTCGGCCACGCCGAAGGGGGTTTCGATACGGTCGAAGGCGACAGTGCCGACGGTGATGAGCTGCATGGGTGGGATGGGATTCTGAGGCAAAGGACGGAAAGCGCACGGAGATATGGCTACCCGTGGCCCATCCCAACAAAAAAGCCCCAGCTCGCGCTGAGGCTTTTGCTCCCCGGGCTGGACTTGAACCAGCGACCCCCTGATTAACAGTCAGGTGCTCTAACCGGCTGAGCTACCAGGGAAGGTACCCTTGTGACAAGGGAGTGCAAATGTAGGAAGTTGTTCACGATCCGCAAGGGGTGGTGGATAACCACGCTTGGGTTCATGGCGAACGCCGCAGGACCAGGGTGGGAATGACAGGGGGCCCGGCAGTCGCCGGGCCCCCTGTCCAATGGTCCTCGACCGGCTCACGCCGCCACAGCGGATTCATCGCTCTTGCGACCAGGCAGTACCTGGAAGTCGCTCATCACCACCTCGGTCACGTAGCGCTTGCTCCCATCCTTGGTCTCGTAGCTGCGGTGCACCAAGCGACCCTCCAGGGCCACCGGGGCGCCCTTCCGGAGCAGGCGCTCCACCATCTCCGCCGTGCGCCCCCAGGCCACCACCGTGTGCCACTGGGTATCGGTGACCCGCTCACCGTTCGCATTGCGGTAGCTGTCGTTCGTGGCCACGGACAGGCGGGCCACCTTGCGTCCTTTCGCGATCTCACGCACTTCAGGGTCAAAGCCGAGGTTGCCGATCAGGTTCACTTTGTTCTTCAGCGTGTTCATGGGACTGAGTGTTTGTTGGTTTGACTTTTCGTTCCGACCACCGGGTGCTGTTGCCGATGACCGACGCAAAAGTCCAGGCACCCCTTCCCGGGATCCGGCCAACTGTCATTTGTAGGTGATTGCAGCCGTTTGCTGTCATTTGTGCAACGGGTTCATCGTGTGGTGCACCAAGCCCCGACCGCTTGGCGGACCTAACTTGCAGAGTGAAGTTCCCGGAGCGGGGCAGCGTTGGCGCGGCTTCCACTGTCTTCTCATTCGGAACGGCCATTCCAAGTTGGACCACCTCACCGAACGCGAGCTTGTTCAGGGTTGCCTGGATGAGGACCGGCGCTGTCAGGAACTCCTGTACGCGCGGTACGCACGGCGTATGTACGCGGTGTGCCTTCGCTATGCCCGGCACGAACTGGAGGCCCAGGACCTGATGCAGGAAGGGTTCATCCGGGTCTACGACAAGCTGGGCGATTTCCGGCTGCAGGGGTCCCTCGAAGGTTGGATCCGAAGGATCATGGTGCACACGGCCATCAACCAGTACCGCCGCAAGGCGTTCCAACAGGAGCGCTTCGGGCTGGAGAAACTGCCCGAGGAGCCCGTGGACAGCACGGCCATTGAGCAGATGGGCGAACAGGAGCTGCTGAAGCTGGTCTCCGAACTGCCGGACGGCTACCGCACCGTGTTCAACCTCTACGCCATCGACGGGTTCGACCATGCCGAGATCGCGGCCATGCTGGGCTGCGGGGAAAGCACCTCGCGCAGCCAGCTGGCCAAGGCCCGACGCATGCTACAAATCCGATTGAACGCCATCACCACCCCTGTCCATGCAGGAAAGTCCTTTGATCGATAAGCTCTTCCGGCACGCGCTGGAGCATGCCGAGGCCACGCCTCCGGCAGACCTCTTCGACCGTGTCTTGGAGGCCCGGGCCGCAAGGCATCGTCGACGCGCCCTGGTCTGGTGGCGACGACCTGCCCTCCTGGCACTGGTACTGGCCGGCGGCGCGGCAGCATCATTATTGTGGTTCCGACCGTGGGGTGCAGCGGACCTCATGGTGGAAGTCCCCACGACCTCATCCGTCACCACCACCACGCCGACCACCAATAACGTAGCGGAGACGAGTTCCTCACCTGCACCACCCAAGGTGGATACCACCGTTGGGGTGGCGACCTCTGCGCCGAACTCGAAGGCACTGCCCGCAACACCCAGCCTTGATGAAGGCCCAAAGAACAGCAGCGCTTCAGTAGCGGCCGCGGGACCGAGGGTCGGACCGACCGCAAGCTCCAGTTCCTCCAGGCCCCATTTCGCACCGATCGCCAGCCCGGCATCGGCCACATCACCAGTGGATGGCCCAACGCAACCCATTGGTCCGGCGCGGGAGCCACATGTGCTTCTGACCATCCGGAATGTTCAGGCAACTGGACCATCCGTTCCCGCACCGTATGCAGCCAGCGTGGCCGTGCCCTATGTGCTTCCCAAAGCGGAATGGTGGATCGGAGTGCGAGCGACCGCGCTTAACGAGCAGGTGACTTGGAAGGGCGAGCAGGAACGCTTGGTGAACGCATTGAACGCTGCGGAGCCGGCCACCACGAACTGGGCCCTCGGCCTCATGGGTGGCCGCACCTGGCGGTCCGGCCTTCAGGTCGGCACGGGGCTGCTCTACGAGCGGGCCGAGCGGGCCTTCAGCGCCATCGACCGGCAGGTGACCGTGGATCAGGAGGTGAACACGTATTACGTGACCCTGAACAGCGAGGTCTTCGTGAGCCAGGTGGATACGATCACCACAGTATCCACCTCAGAAAGGAGGTTGACCGCGGCCCAGGAACACGCTCTGTTGCGGATCCCGATCGAAGTGGGATGGGCTTTCGACCTGTGGCGGTTCCAGTTCGTTCCAAAAGTGGGGCTCGCCTTGGACCTGCACCTGCAGCGCAAAGGCACCGTGTTGGACCTTGATGGGCTCGATGGTGGCTTGATCGCATCCCGGCCCGGCGAGGCCATGCTGCGGGAGCGACAGCCCGACCTGCTGCTCGCCACGGCGGGTTTCGACCTCGCCTACACCCTGAACGAGCGATGGTCCTTGAACATCGGCCCCCAGCTGATGTGGACCGCCGCTGTTCTGACCCGGTCCACGGACCAACCCCATGGCTTGCCCCAGCGGGCAGGCATCGGCTTCGGAATGACCTATCTCCTGCCTGGAAAGCGCCCATGAAACTGTTGCTCCCCATCGCCTGTGGCATCCTGGCCAGCCTAGCCCAGCCCACCCATGCCCAGCTCCATCCCGAAAGCTCGGTGGAACGCGGCGGCGCTGTGATGCAGGGATGCGACCCCTCCCTGCAGGTCGATATTGAGCCCGTGCTCACCGGCCCATACACGTATGCGTTCTTCAGCACCATTGAACCAGGGAACACCATGGTGCAGGACCTGGTATGGCAGTGCTACAATGGCTCGTTCTATGAACAGACGGGGTCCTACTGCGATGTGGTGTTCCCAGGTCAGGCCGAGTATCCCGTTTGCCTCACGGTGAACGCCTTCGACCTGACCGCCTCCATGCCCTGCAGCACCTCCGTTTGCCGGCTCATCGAAGCTTTGCCGGATACCAGCTGCGAGAACCTCAACGCCGATTTCACCATCGGGGCGATCAATGGCCAGACGATCAGCTTTTTAAGCACCACCGAGTTCACCGGCCCGGTGCAGACCTTGTGGACCTTCGGGGAGGAACCCCTCACGGCCGAACCCGCGGGCACGCACACCTTCTCCAGCCCCGGCCCGCACAAGGTGTGCATGACCGTGGTGGGACCTCCTCCGGTGTATTGCAATGCCACCGTGTGCAAATGGCTCTACCTGGGGCCCGGTGACCTGCCCTGCGACGTGGTGGTGGACCAAGGCTTCGTGCTGTACCAGGAGAACGGCCTGGTCGGCGTACTGGACACCTCGATGACCTCGGGCATGGAAAGCACGGTCCACTGGGATTTCGGGGATGGCTCCACGGCGGCCGGCCGGTTGGCCGTGCACCGCTACGCCATGCCGGGCACTTACACCCTGTGCAGCACGGTGGACGTCTGGGGACCCTTGCTCAGCGATACCTGCAACACCCTGGCCTGTGTGCCGGTGGAGGCCATGGCCCTGGTCACCATACCCGAGCGACCGGAACAGGAGCCTTTACGGGCCTGGCCGGTGCCCCTCACGGACCGCCTGCATGTGGTCGCCCCCTGGCCTAACGCAACACTGGTGCTGCTGGACACGCAAGGCCGGCAGGTGGCCGTTTGGACGCTGCCGGGACAGGGCGAACAGGTTGTTGATGTCGGTGACCTTCGTCCAGGGGCCTATCTGCTGGAATGCCGGTCGGGGGATGAACTGCTCCGGCGACCGGTGATCAAACCCTGAACCCGGGGCGGGCCATGAAAAAGGGGACAGCCCTGCGGCCATCCCCCTTCCCTTTCCGCAACAACCATCAAGCCGCTGATGCGCGCTCGGCCAGCACTTGGTAGCCGGACAGGACCACCTCGGTGGCATAACGTGGTTCACCACCTTTCTCGTAGCGGCGGTGCACCAACCGGCCCTCCACCAGCAGGCCGGTGCCCTTGCGCACCTGGTTGCTGAGCAGGTCGGCCTGTTTACCCCAGGCCACCACGGTATGCCATTGGGTATCCTCCTTCCATTGGCCGTCCGTCCCCTTGTAGCGATCGGTGGTGGCGAGGCTCATACGCACCATGCGCTGGCCATTGTTCAGGTCCTTGACCTCGGGGTCGCGGCCGAGGTTGCCGATCAGTTGCACCTTGTTCTTCGTCGTGCTCATGGTAATGGTTGATTTGATCTGTTCGTTGTTGGTCGATGCCCTGTCCGGGCCCCTCGACGGTGCAAAGCAGGGACGACCCCGGACCGGTATCCGGGCAATAGTCATTTACAGGCGTTTACAATCGTTTGCTTGGCGGCTCCAAGCTGTGTGCCCCCATCAGATACGGTCGCGAATGCGAACACCCGGTTCCGTCTATCTTTAGCCGCGTTTTGATCGGAACATCCAAGGAACCCGAACCTGCATGACCGCCCAGAAGAACAAGATCCTGGTACCAACGGACTTCACCAAGGTGGCCGATGTGGCCATCAACCACGCCATGAAGCTGGCCGAGCACACCGCTGCGGAGGTGTACCTGCTCCATGTGGTACCCAAGCAGAACGAAGTGGATGAGGCGCGTCAGCGACTGGAGATCGAGGTGGAGCGCGCCCGTAAATGGAACAGTTCGATCCCTGTGCACAAACTGGTGCGCGTGGGCTCCATCTTCGATGATATCGGCGATGCCGCAGCGGAGATCGCTGCTTCGCTGATCGTGATGGGCACCCATGGCATGCGCGGCATGCAGTTCCTCACCGGAAGCCGGGCCCTGCGTGTGATCACCAGCTCCAACGTGCCCTTCATCGTGGTGCAGGAGCGTTCGATCAAGGACGGTGGATACGATTCCATCGTGGTGCCCTTGGACCTGCACAAGGAGACCCGTCAGAAGCTCACGATCGTGGCCGACATGGCCAAGACCTTCAACAGCAAGGTGCACCTCATCACCCCGCATGAGGAGGATGAGTTCCTGAAGAAGCAGTTGATCAACCACATCAAGTTCGCCAACCAATACCTGGACGAACGCGGCATCAAGCACGATGCGGTGATCGCCAGTGAGGACTCGGGCGACTTCGTGAAGGCCGTGATCAAGCACGCCGTGGCTGTGGATGCCGACCTGATCACGATCATGAACTTGGCGCAGGGCAACATTTTCGGGGTGCTGGGCGTACCCTACGAGCAGGAGATCATCACCAACGAAGCGCAGATCCCGGTGATGTGCATGAACCCCCGCGAGACCTCCACGGGCGGCGGGTGGACCTTCCAATAGGCCCTGTTCAGGCCCGTACGCCGATCACGAGGATATCATCCACCTGTTCGTGGGCGCCGCGCCACGCTCTGAACTCAGCGTGGATGCGTTCGCGCTGCACCTCCGTAGGCTCGCTGCTCACCTTGGCGAGGAGCTCGCGGAAGCGGCGGTAGAGGTATTTCTTGCCCTTGGGTCCGCCGAACTGGTCGGCATAACCATCGGAGAACACGTATACCATGTCGCCCTGCTCAAGCCGGATGCGGTGGTCCGTGAACGCGGTGCCATTGAGCTCAAAACTGCCAATCGCGTTCTTGTCCGGCGCGAACTGGAGCACCTCGCCGTTCCGCACCAGATAGAGCGGGCAGTTGGCGCCGGCGTATTCCAGGACCATGCGCGTGGGATCATAGCTGCACAGGGCCATGTCCATGCCATCCCGCACCAAGGCCTGCTCGCGGTCCTTGTGCAAAGCATCGAAAGCAATGCGGTTCAGCTCGCGCAGGACCTCCGATGGCTTGGAGCGCCCATGTTCCTTGACCGCCTGATTGAGCCCGTTGTAGCCAACCAGGCTCATGAAGGCACCCGGCACCCCGTGGCCCGTGCAATCCACTGCGGCGAACAGTACTTTGTCGTCCACCCGGTCGAACCAGTAGAAATCACCGCTGACGATATCCTTGGGGCGGTAGTATACAAATGAGCTGGGCAGCAGCTCCCTGATGCGCTTCTCCGGAGGAAGGATGGATTCCTGCAGCCGTTTGGCGTACCGGATGCTGTCGGTGACATTATTATAAAGCTCCACCACCTTGCGGCTCTGGCGTTCCACCTCCTCTTTCTGCCGCACCACTTCCTCGGTACGCTCAAGCACTTTCATCTCCAGGATGCGTTCACGCTGCCCGAGCTCGTCGCGCATCTTCAGCAAGGCATGGCCCAGCATGTCCTCCTCACTGAGGGGGCGATACTCGGCCTCAAAATTACCGGCCGCCACGGCGTGCGAGAACTCCGTGGTGCGGCGCAGTCCCTCCACCAATGAACTGAGCGCCACGGACATGTCCCCGATCTCATCATTGGTGGTCTGCACTTTGGTGCGGGGAATGATGCCCCGGCCCAGACTGAGGAGCATGTTCCGCAGCCGCTGTACTGGCCTTACGATGCCGCGGATGATGAGCACGGCCACCACCACGCCGATCACCACCAGCGCCAGGCCCATGTACAGTACGAAGAACTTCAGGGAGTCGAAGCTCCGGATCATGCCTCCGCCCAGCTCCAGGCGCTTGCTCTCCTGCAGTTCGAGCAACTTGTCCAGGGCACCCAGCACGGAGGCCGTCTGCTTGTCCAGCGGTCCGCCCTCCTCGGCCAGGTCGTTGCGTTCCATGTGGACGAAGGGGTCCCGGTAACTTTCAAGGGAGGGAAGCAGGCTTTTGATGCGGTCGTGGGTGGCGAACACCGAGTCCATGCCTGCGGTGATCCGCGCCATGAGGGCCACCTCCTCCGGACCCCAATCCGCCATCAGCGTGTCGATGCGGTCCAGCAGTACGGGCAGCTCCTCATTGGTGATCCGCACCAGCTCGGTCTTCTCCGGAGCATCCGCCCGGCTCTCCAGCAGGGCCCAGTGCTTGATGAGCATGTGCGAGCTCACCATCAGGTTGCGCAGGCGAACGAGCGCATCCACGGACGGGGAGTACACCTCGTTGATCTGCGCGTTGATGTTGCGGCTGCGCTCCAGGGTGCGGTTGGTGAGCACCACCACGAGCGCCGCGAAGAAGATGAACAGACCGAAACCGAGTCCGATCTTGCGCCCGATGGTCAAACGCATTGCCATGGTCGTGGTCCCGGACCTCAGTGCTGTGGCAGCAGTTCGAACAACTGCCTGAACTTGTCCGCGTTCTCCTGGTCCTGCAAGCTGTAGTAGATGCCCTCCAGGCCGAGCAGCGTCTCGCGGCGCGTGGGGTTCATCTCATGGGCCTTGAGCATGTAGGGCAGCGCCTTCATGAAGAACTCCTTGCTCACCATCTGGATCATGGCCATCGTAGGGATGTCCACGTCGGCCGATATGGCCTGTATGTTATACACCCCACGGTTGTAGTACAGGGTGGCCAGGTTGTAGTTGGCGCCATAGTTACCGGGCTCCAGCTCAAGCACACGCATAAAGGCGTCCACCGCACGATCGAAGAGGACGGTATCGGTGCGGAAGGCATTGAACTGCTTGGTATGGACCGTGCCCAATGCATTGCCGAACTCCACCTCCTTCTCGGTGGTGCTGGCCTTGGGGTCCAGACGTAGGACCGCGTTCTTGTAGTTCGTGAACTGCTTCTGGGCGCGCTCGGTGTCCTGTGCGTTAAGGGCCTTGGCCGCATCATTGAAGCAGCTCCGCACCAGGAAGTCATAGGCCTGCGTGGCGTTGTCCTTGTAGGTGCCTGGCTGGTCATAGGCCATGCACGTGTAGAGGCTTTCCAACGCTTGTTGCCGGATCTCATCAGCCTGCGGCCCGGCCGCCATGCCCTTGAACAGGTCCTTGTAGATGAAACCGCGCAGCAACCAGGCCTCGGGGTTCTCCGCGTGCAGTTCCGAACGCACAGCGTGGTCCACCGCCTCGCGTGCACCGGCCAGATCACCGCTCTGGTATTTCCGAAGCACCTCGGCGAGCGGGTCCGGCTGTGCCCACGACACGGTGGTGAGCATGCTCAGCAGGAAGGCTATGAGGACACGCATCATCATGCTCATTCCTGCACCCGGTGGGCCAGGTTCTTCAAAGTGAGTCCAACGACCAGGCCATGCTTGCGTGCATTGGACATGCTCAGTTCATACTTCAGCAGGTTGTCCACCTTCACGAAATTGACCACCGCACCATCCTCCAACCCTCCATCATACTCGGTGATCACCAAGGTGGACTGCTCCTTCATCCGCTTGAAGATCTCCGGGGCGAGGGACAGCTCCGTGCGGCCGATGAACAGCATGTGGCACTTTTCCAGGTCAGCCGTGCGGGGTAGCTTCCTCACCTCGATGGGCTGCTTGCCGATGGTGCGGGTGGAGTATTGCTTGATGAGCTCCTGGTACAGATTGGCCCCGCCTAGCACTCCGATCACGAAATTGCCATTGCGCATCGCCGGGTCCTTCCACTCCACCAGCTTGGCTATGTTGTAGAGGTAGTTCGCCTGCAGGATGGCCGTGGTATCCTTGTCGGCATCGCGTTGCACCGGCAGAGCCGCGCACAGCAGGGGGAGTAGCACCCAGAGGCGTACAACCCCAACGATGGCCTTTGTGCGGAGCATAGCTTTACGGCCCCACCCTCCCATTCTCATGCCGTTCACGGTCACTACAGGACAAAGTAGGCCCATCCATCGCTTGCCGTGGCTGCTGGTCCTGGCCATCTGTCAACACGTTCCTGTTCACCTGTCCGCACAGACAGCCCATGCCCGCGCATTCGACCAACATGTGCAGGAGGAGGCCATGGGCTACCGATGGTTGTCCTGGAGCGTGGCGGCGATCGGTCACCGGCTCACGGGAAGCGACCAAGGGCGCCTGGCCGAGGCGGCTGCCGACAGTCTGTTCCGGCTCTCCGGGCTCCCTGTGGTGCAACGCTTCCCTTTCGAGGCACAGGCCTGGTCACGCGGACAGGTGAAGCTCACCGTGGGCGACGGAGCGGGCTTCCTGCACCTGCCAGCGGTGGCGTTGGCCAACACGCCATTGGATGCCCAGGTGGAGGCGCCGTTGATCGACGCCGGCAATGGACTGCCTGCCGATCTCGACCGTCTTGGCGACCGTCTTGAAGGTCGGGTGGCGCTCATGAACATCGGCCTGGTGGGCGCTGCGGAAGGAACCCGGAACCTGCACCGCAGCGAAAAAGCGGCACTGGCCTTGAAAAAAGGGGCGGCCGCCATCCTGTTCGTCAACCAGGTGGAAGGGGGTGTTCTCCTGACCGGGACCGCCTCGATCGATGGGCGATTGATCCCCGTGCCCGCCGCCTGCATCTCCACGGAGGATGGCACACGCCTGCGTGAGCGATTGCAACACGGGGAGTCCCTCACCGCCCAATTGATGATGGCCAACCAGAGCCGCATGGTCCAGGCCAGCAATGTGATCGCCGAGATCCCCGGCAGCAGCAGACCCGAGGAGGTCATTGTGGTGGGCGGCCATCTGGATAGCTGGGACCTGGCCACCGGGGCCACGGACAACGGCCTCGGTTCGTTCTCCATTCTCGACCTGGCCCGGGCCATGCACGCCATGCCGTTCCGGCCGGAACGCACGGTCAGGTTCGTGCTGTTCATGGGCGAGGAACAGGGCCTGCTGGGCTCACGTGCACTGGTGAAGCAGTATGCCTCCACCGGTGAACTGGAACGCATCGCCTGCATGATCAATCTGGACATGAGCGGACATCCCCAGGGATTCGGGGTGGGCGGCCCCGAAGGATGGGGCGCGCTGATCACCGGCCTCAGCACCGAGATCCGGCTGGTGGACAGCACCGATTTCGCGGGGCGCAGCAGCGAGGAGATCTGGCTGCACAGCGACCACCAGCCCTTTCTGCTCGCCGGCGTGCCGGTCATCTATCCCCTGAGCGACCTCGGCAAGCACGTATATGGGTGCTACCACAGCAGCTGCGATGACATCCACCTGGTGGATCCGCAGGCGATGGTGAACAATGTGCGCTTCGTGGGCCAATTGATCTACGCCTTGGCCGCGCAGGATCGCCTGCCGGGACACTTCAGTGAAGCACAATTGCGGGAACGGCTCATCGCAGCCGGCCTGGAGGGGCCGCTACGCATCGGCGGCGACTGGCCCTGGTGAGCCCGTTCACCCGCTGGACCGGCCTGTTCCGATCCGACCAGAAGACCGCTTGGGGTTACTTGCCGCCCTTGGCGTCGTTACCGCCTCCGGCCGCCTTCATGGCCTCCAGATCGCGGTCGAAGAGGTACAGACCACCCTTGTCGTTGCCGATCAGGTTCAGCTTGTCGATCAGGGTACGGGCCAGCGCCTCCTCCTCGATCTGCTCGCCCACGTACCACTGCATGAAGTTGTGCGTGGTGTAGTCCTTCTCCTTCAGGCACAGGTCCACCACCCCGTTGATCTCGTTGGTCACCTTGGTCTCGTGGTCCAACAGGGCCTGGAACACATCGGTGATGGCCTTATAGTTGGTACCGGGCTGCTTGAGGGCCGGGATCACGGCCTTTCCGCCGCGCTCGTTGATGAACTTCACGAGCTTCAGCATGTGCATGCGCTCCTCGTCGCTGTGGCGGTACAGAAAGGCCGCCGTACCGCTCAACCCCTGGTTCTCCGCCCAGGAGGCCATGGCGAGGTAGGCTTGGCTGCTGCTGGCCTCCACGGCCACCTGGCCGTTCAAGGCCGCTTCGATCTTCTTGGAAAGCATGGATCCTGATTGTGGGGGCAAAGTTAGGCACCGCCTACCGGCGTTCAGCGCTTGTTGAAGTTGTTCATGGCCGAGGCCAGCCCCAGCAGTCCGAACTGCAGGATGGCCTTGCCGGCCAGCTCCACGCGCTCGGGCAGCACCTTGCGCTCTGCCTCATTCCATGCACCCAGCACGTATTCGCTTTGGCGGCCCTTGGGGAAATCGCTGCCGATGCCGAAGCGCAACCGCGGGAACTCCTCCGTGCCGATCAGCTCGATGATGCTCGTGAGACCATTGTGGCCCCCGGCCCCGCCCTTCGCGCGCAAGCGGATGGCCCCAAAAGGTATGGCCAGGTCGTCGGTCACCACCAGCAAGCGGTCGGCGGGCACGTTCTCCTGGTCCATCCAATAGCGCACGGCCTTGCCGCTCAGGTTCATGAAGGTGCTGGGCTTGATCAGGATGAAGGTGCGGCCCTTGTGGCGCAGCTCCGCACGATCGCCGTAGCGGTCGGGCGCGAACCGCACCTCGGCCGCAGCGGCCAGATGGTCCAGCACCTGGAACCCGATGTTGTGGCGGGTATCGGCGTATTCCGTCCCGGGATTACCCAGGCCAACGATGAGGTACTTCATGTCCGGTGAAAATGGAACGGACCCGGCGTACACCGGGTCCGTTCAACTCCAAACAACAGCCGGGACCACGGAGGTCCGCTGCATTACTTCTTGGCGGGGGCTGCTTTGGCCGGCGCGGCACCTTTGGCGGGGGCTGCGGCAGCTTCAGCGGCCTGCTCCTTCTTGGTCATCTTCACGGCCACCACCACGTTGCTGGGGCGGTCAATGAAGGTGAGCCCGTCCACCTTCAGGTCGGCGATCTTCACGCTCTGGTTCACGTCCAGGTCGGCCACGTTCACCTCCAGGTGACCGGGGAGCTTGCCGGGCAGGCCCTTCACGCGCACTTTGCGCATGGGCTGGCTCAGCTTTCCTCCCTTGCGCACACCGGCAGGCTGACCCACCAGGCGCACGCTGAGCGTGGCGGCGGTCTCCTTGCTGGGATCCAGCAGCAGGAAGTCGATGTGCATCATGCGGTCGGTGAGGGGGTGGAACTGCTTCTCCTGCACCATGGCCAGCGTCTTGTTGCCATCGATGTCGAGCTCCACGCCGTTGACCTCGGGGGTGAAGACCACCTTGCGAAGGGCGGCCTCATCCACGCTGAAGTGGACGGTGTTCTCACCGCCGTAGAGCACGCAAGGCACGCGTTTCTCCCGGCGCAGTTGGGCGGCATCCTTGGTGCCGACGGCTTTGCGGAGGGTACCGCTGAGCGCTACAGTGTTCATGGGTCTGGTTGTGTTAGGCGATGATGAAATGGCTGCTGATGCTCTCGTGGCTGCGCACGCGCTTGATCACGTCGGCGAACAGGCCTGCGACGGAGAGCTGCTTGATCTTGGTGGTCCCCGCCGACCGGGCCTTGTCCAGCGGGATGGTGTCGGTGACGATGAGCTCGGTGAGGGCGCTGCGCTCGATGCGGTCGTAGGCATCGCCGCTGAGCACGGCATGCGTGCACATGGCACGGACGCTGAGCGCACCCTGGTCCATCATCATGTCGGCCGCCTTGGTGAGGGTGCCGGCGGTGTCGACCATGTCATCCACGAGCACCACGTTCTTGCCCTTGATGTCGCCGATCACGGTCATGCTCTCGATCTGGTTGGCCACTTTTCGCTGCTTGTAGCAGATGGCCATGTCGCAGCCCAGGTGCTTGCTGTAGGCGTTGGCCCGCTTGGTGCCGCCGGTATCGGGCGCGGCCATCACCAGGTCGGCGATGCCCAGTTCCTTGATGTGGGGCAGGAAGATGGTGCTGGCGAACAGGTGGTCCACCGGCACTTCGAAGAACCCTTGGATCTGGTCGGCGTGCAGGTCCATGGTCATCACACGGTCCACACCGGCCGCGGTGAGCATGTTGGCCACGAGCTTGGCGCCGATGGACACGCGCGGCTTGTCCTTGCGGTCCTGGCGGGCGTAACCGAAGTAGGGCATCACCGCCACGATGCGCTTGGCGCTGGCGCGCTTGGCCGCATCCACCATCATCAGCAGCTCCAGCAGGTTGTCCGCCGGAGGGAAGGTGCTCTGCACAATGAAGACCAGCTCACCTCGCACGGTCTCCTCGAAACTGGGCTGGAACTCCCCGTCGCTGAAGCGGCTCACGGACACCTCGCCCAAGCGTTCACCACTGGCCGCGGCGATCTTTTCGGCCAGGTAACGTGTGGCCGAACCGCTGAAGATCTTTGAACTTTCCTGCATGGGATGGTGCCGGAAACGGGCTGCAAATGTAGTGATCTTCCGGTGGTTATCAACACGTGTTGGTGGAGGGTACCGCAGGCCTTCCGGTTAACTTGCGGGCGGTGCACTTGCGCCCCCCTCCATGCCCCCCTCCTCTTCCCTCCAGGACCCCGAACAACTGGCCCAGCATGTGCTGGCCGCCATCCGCCGCAGCGGTGCGGCCGGCATCACCAGCCAACAGCTTGCCATTCAGCTGGGTTTCAAGGACAAAGGTCACCGCTACCTGATCTTCGACGCGATCGACCGGTTGCTCGATGACGGCCGCATCGAGACGGGCCGCAAGGGGCGGTACACCGCCGTGGGCCGGCGCGACACGCTGGAGGGCACCATCGACATCATTGCCAGCGGGGCGGGCTATGTGCGCGTGGAAGGCCACACCGAGGACCTCTACGTGCACAACCGCAACGTGGGTACCGCGCTGCATGGCGACCGGGTGCTGGTGAAGCAGACGGGCGGACGGGGCATGCGGGCCGAGGGCAAGGTGCTGCAGGTGCTGAAACGGCGTCGCACCGAGTTCGTGGGCACCATCCACCGGCACGATGGCCGGCTGGTGCTGGTGGCCGATGACCAGCGCGTGCAGCGCCCCTTCCAGATCCCCCTGCACGCGTCCATGAACGCGCAGGATGGCGACAAGGCCATCGTTGCCCTGGGTGAATGGAAGGATGCCCGGGAACTGCCCCGCGGCGAGGTGCTGCGGGTGCTGGGACGCGCCGGCGAGCACCATGTGGAGATGCACGCCATCCTGGCCGAGTATGGCCTGCCGCTGGAGTTCCCCGAGAGCGTTCAGCTGGCCAGCGAGCAGATCGCGGACGGCGTCACCCCCGAGGAGATCGCCAAACGACGCGATGTGCGCGCCATCCCCACCATCACCATCGACCCGCACGACGCGAAGGACCTTGATGATGCGCTGAGCCTGCGCCGCTTGGAGAACGGCCACTGGGAGGTGGGCATCCACATCGCGGACGTAAGCCATTACGTGGTGCCCCGCAGCGTGATCGACATGGAGGCGGCCAACCGCGCCACCAGTGTGTACCTGGTGGACCGCGTGGTGCCCATGCTACCCGAGAAGCTCAGCAACGACCTCTGCTCGCTGCACCCGCACACCGACAAGCTGAGCTTCAGCGCCATCTTCGAATTGGATGAACAGGCCCGCATCAAGGGCGAATGGTTCGGGCGCACGGTGATGCGCTCGCAGCACCGCTTCGCTTACGAGCAGGCCCAGGCCATCATCGACGGTGGCGAGGGGCCCTTCCAACAGGAGGTGCTCACCCTGCACCAACTGGCCCAGGTGCTGCGGCGCGATCGCATTGCCAACGGGGCCTTGGAGATCGGGGGGAACGAGGTGAAGTTCAAGCTGGACGAGAAAGGCCGACCGATCGGTGTCTACCAGAAGGTGATGGGGCCTGCGAACTGGCTCATCGAGGAGTTCATGCTGCTGGCCAACAAGCGTGTGGCGGCCTGGGTGAACAAGCAGAAGAAGGGCGGCGTGCCGCCGTTCGTGTACCGTGTGCACGACCTGCCCGACCCTGACAAGGTGGAGCAGTTGCGTGCCCTGGCCAAGAGCTTTGGCCACACCCTGGTGACGAAGAAGGACGAGGACCTCCCGCACGCCATCAACCGGCTGCTGCAGGACGTGCGCGGCCGTGAGGAGGAGAACATCATCAAGCAGGTGGCCATCCGCAGCATGGCCAAGGCCATCTACAGCACCGAGAACATCGGCCACTACGGCCTGGCCTTCGAGCACTACACGCACTTCACCTCGCCCATCCGCCGCTATCCGGACCTGATGGTGCACCGCGCCATGGCCCACTACCTGGCCGGTGGCCGTCACCTGGACCGCGAGGCTTTGGAGATCAGCTGCAGCCACAGTTCCCGCATGGAGAAGCAGGCGGCCGATGCCGAACGCGCGAGCATTCGCTACAAGCAGGCCGAATACCTGCTGGCTCACCTCGGTCAGTCGTTCGAGGGCATCATCAGCGGCCTCACCAACTGGGGCATCTACGTGGAGCTCCGCGAGAACAAATGCGAGGGCATGATCGGTCTGCGCGAGCTGCCCGGTGATGTGTTCCGCTTCGACCAGGAGCGCTACCAGGTGGTGGGCCATCGCACCGGTCGGCGCTTCAAACTGGGCGATGAACTGACCGTGACGATCAAGGCTGTGGACATGGACCGCCGCACGGTGGACATGGCGCTGGCCGAGGAAGGCGGCCCGGTGACGACCTCGGGCAAGTTCATGCGCCGTCCATCACCGGCCAAGGCCTCCAGCAAAGGAAGCCGCGGAAAGGCGCAATCCCGGAAAAAGGGGAAACGCTGATGCTCAGACGAGGTTGAGGCGCTTGCCCAGCTCGTCCTTGTAGGAGCCCCCGATGGGGATCACCTTCTTATCGTTCTCCAGGATGAGATTGGGGCCCTCGATGGCGGTGATCTTGTCCAACCGCACGATGAAGCTGCGGTGAACCCGCACGAACTCGGCCTCGGGCAGCTTGGCCTCGATGTCCTTCATGGTGCTGTGCACGGTGTAGCGCGTGTTCAGCGTGTTGATCACCACATAGTCCTTCAACGCCTCGATGAAGTAGATGTCGCTCGTCTTGAGCTTCACCAGGCGGCTGTTGCTCTTCACGAACAGGATGTCCTTGCCGCTATCCTTGTTCTCCACAATGGCGTAGAGCATGTCCCGCTCCTTCAGCACCTCGGTCTCCTTCTTGTGCTTGTAGAGCGCCATCTCGATCGACGTGTGGATGTCGATCTCCTTGAAGGGCTTGATGATGTAGCCGTAGGGCTGCGTCACCTTGGCCTTGGCCAGCGTGCTCTCATCGGCATAGGCCGTGAGGAAGATCACCGGGATGTTGGTCTCGCGACGGATGCGGTCAGCGGCCTCGATGCCGTTCATCTCCCCCTTGAGCATGATGTCCATCAGGATGATGTCCGGCATGTGCTCGGTGGCCAGAGCCACGGCTTGTTCGCCCGTGCTGGCAGCGCCCACCACGTTGTAGCCCAGCTTCTTGAGGCTGTGCTGGATGTCCTTGCTCACAATGCTCTCATCCTCCACCACGAGGACGTTCGTCTGCGCCATTGCCGCTGTGCTTGATACGCTCAAAAGTAAGGAAATACGTCACCCCTTGACCAGAGCGGACCTCCAACCTGCCGTCCAATTGGTCCACCAAGGTGCGAACCAGCTCCAGGCCGAGGTTGCCCTGGCGATGGGGGTCGAAACCTGCGGGAAGCCCCTGGCCATCGTCCGCAACGGTCAGTTCCACGCGGTCCTCATCGCAACGTAGACCGATCGAGACCGAACCCTGGGCATCGGTCGGAAAGGCATGTTTCAACGCATTGCTGATGAGCTCGTTAAGGATGAGGCCGCAGGGGATGGCCTGGTCCAGCACAAGACTGGTCGGTGCCAGGTCCAGGCGGAGGTCCACCTTGCCGCTCAGGCTGTAGCTCATCATCAGGTTGCGGGCCAGGCCATCGATGTAGGCCCCGAGGTCAAGCGCGCTGAAATCCTTGTGCTGGTAAAGGCTTTCGTGGATGAGCGACATGCTGCGGATCCGGTCGCGGCTGTGGTGCAGGAGGTCCTTCAACCGGTCGTCGTCATCGCTGACGTAGGCCGACTGCAGGTTCATGATGCTGGAGATGATCTGCAGGTTGTTCTTCACCCGGTGATGCACCTCCTTGAGCAGGACCTCCTTCTCCGCCAGGCTGCGCAGCAGCTCACGCTGGGCCTCTTTCCGTTCCGTGATGTGGTAGGCCAGGCAGGAGAGCTCCTGCACCTCGCCATCCACGATGATCGGGTTGACGAAATTCTCCACCCAGATGGTCCTTCCGGTGCGGTCCGTGAGCTCGGCCTCGAACTGCTGCGGCTTGCCCTTCAAGGCCGCGAGGTAGCGATCGCGATAGCGGTCGTGGTTCTTGCCCGCGGCTTGCCGTGAAGAATCTGCCACGAAGAGATCGCCAACACCCATGGTGACCCCGAAATCCTCGCGCAGCGACCCTTGGAAGCGATCGTTGAAGGAGGTGATCCGGAACTCCTTGTCCAGGGTCCAGATCATCATGTTGGCCGAGCTCTCGAAGATGGCCTGCAGCCGGGCCGATTTGTCCCGCACCGCTTGCTCGGCCAGTTTCTTCTGTGTGATCTCGTGGCCTACACCGAACACCTCGGTGACCACTCCATCGGGGCCGAAGATGGGGCTCAGGAAGATCTCGTTGCTCACCCGATCACCCAGTCGGTCCGTGATGTCCGTCTCGAACTGGACCGGTTTGCCTGCAAAGGCCTCTGCGTACTTGGCCGCCCAGAAGTCGTGATAGGATCTGGGCGCGAACAGTTTGCGTGGCTTGGCGGGATCGGTGTTGATCTCCGGTCGGGTGCCATAGAGCCGCTCGATCACATCCCCATAGGCCTTGTTGTAGGAGGTGAGCTTGATCTCACGGTCCACGGTCCAGAACAGGTGTTCACTGCTCTCGAACAAGGCCTTCCACTTGGCCTCGTGCTCCTGCACCCGTCGGCGTGCGGCCAGCACGCCGGTGACATCGCGGAAAATGCTCCGTGTCGCCTGGGGTTGACCATCCACACGCCGCAGGTTGGTGGTCCCTTCCACATCCACCCGTCGGCCATCCTTGGCCACGAACGCCGTGCGAAGCTCGTTGACCTCCTCGCCACCCATGATCCGCTCAAAGAGGTGCCTGCAATGATCGCGCTCATCGGGGTGGATGATGTCCGTGAAGTGCATGCCGGCCACTTCCTCATCCAAATAGCCGAGCACCTGCTTCCACGCGTTGTTCACATACTGGAAGCGCCCCTCGATGTCGACGCTCTGGATCAGATCGGTCGCGTTCTCGAACAGGTCGCGATAGCGCTCTTCGCTGGCTCGCAGCGCCTCCTGGTCCCGCTTCATCCTTGTGATGTCCCGTGAGACACCCATGGCGCCGAGGAAGTGACCATCCTCATCGTAGAGCCTTGACGCAGCCAGGAACGAGGTGAACAACTCGCCTTCCTTGGTGCGGTTAATGACCTCACCAGTATAGACGCCGTGGCGCTCCAGCTCTTGTTGGATGGCCCGGTACTGCTCCGGGTCCCCGTAAAGGAATTTGGTGTTGAGGCCCAGGATCTCCTCGGGCTCCCAACCGAACCGAAGGCTTGCAGCTGGATTGTACACGGTGATGCGACCCTCGGGGTCGGCGGCCATGATCATGTCCAGCGAACTGTTCACCAGGCTGCTGAGGAACTTGCGTGACCTACGGAGCTCCTCCTGCGTGCGTCGATGCTGCATGATCTCATCACGGAGCACCTGGTTCACATCCTCGGCCATGCGCAGACGGAGGCGTTCCTCCAACAAGACCTGCTGCGCGGACTGGTCCTGCAGGGTGAACTGCACTGCCGCCGCTCCTTCGTGGTGCACGGCCGTGGCGAACAGCAACACCTCCTGTTCGTGGCCATTGGCCAACCGCACGGCAATGGGGCGTTCCACCTCGGTGCGGGCGGACCGTTCGATGAGCGCATGCACTTCGGCCATGCTGGAGGCCAGGAAGAGTCCATCCACCGGTTCGCCCGTGAGGGAGCGGCCCAGCATGCTTTCCGCAGCGGGATTGGCATATCTGATCAGGCCAGCGGAGACCACCAACAGGCCATCGCGAATGTGCTCCACCACACTGCGGTAGCTGGACATGAGCGAGGCCTGCTCCACCTGCGCATGGCGCATGGCGGTGATGTCGATCAGCGTGCCCTGGATGGTGGGACTGCGGTCCTCCAGCTCGTCCACGAAGACGTTCTCCAGCACGTAGACGGGACGGCCGCTCCGGTGCTTCAGCACGATCTCGAAATTGGTGAGCCGCCGCTCGCGGAACAGGGTATCCAGGAAGCGGTTCCGTTCGGCCTCGGAATAGTACAGGTCCACCGCCTGATGGCGCATCAGCGCATCGCGGTCCGCATAGCCCAGGATGTGGGCCATCGCATCGTTGCACTCCAGTAAACGGCCGTCCACCGTGCTGCGGAAGATGCCCGCTAGGCTGCGGCTCACCAGGTCATCATACTGCCGCTTCAGGTCCAGGTAAGCCCGTGCCAGCTCGGAGGTGGCCTCCTGACCGGTACTTGGGAGCTCACCAGACTTCATGCCTCGAACTTAGGTGTTCCATCCGCACGGATGATCAGGGTTGCTGCTCACCGGGTTGGAAAGGTGGCGGCACTTTCTCGCCATCGATCCGCACCTCCACCCCATCACGGAACTTGATGGTGAGGAGGATGTTGCCCTGGTCGTCGAAGTACACGAAATCCCCCTGTTGCAGGCCCATGCTGAAGCGGCCCTCCAGCTTCACCTGTCCATTGGGCCAGTACCAGCGGTGCTTGCCATCGGGTTCACCGCTGATGAAACTGCCGGTGAAATACTTCTTGTCGGTATCGAGGTAGGTGAAGACCCAGGGACCATCCTTCACGCCATCCTTGTAGGCGCCCTCCTCCCGGTGGTCGCCCACCTCGTAGATCCACTTGCCCTCCCGGCGGCCATCGATGTACTCACCTTGTGTGATGACACGGCCTTCCTCATCGTATTCCACGGAAGGACCATCCTCCCGGCCCCGGCGGTAGACCTCCTCGCGGTGCACACCACCATTCTCGAAATACCATTTCCACGGCCCGTTGGCCTTGCCGCTGGCATAACGCCCCCGTTGCTCCACCTGGCCACTGCGATGGTAGAAGACCCAATCCCCATCGCGCTTGCCCTCTTTGTAGGCGCCTTCGGCCCGCTTCTCGCCGGTGGCATAGTACTCCGTCCAAGGCCCCTCCAGGGCGCCCACATCGTTCACCAGACCCTCGCTCACCAGCTGATCGCCCATGTAGATCCTAGCCTTGGAGATGCTGCCATCCGGGGCGAACTCCTTGAAGAGCCCCTCCTTCTTGCCCGATCGTGAATAACTGCCGATGCTGGCCACCTTGCCGTTGGGGTGGAAGGTGCGTTTGATATCCACCGTCAGGGTCTCCTGCGCCTTAGTGTCCACCTGGCCCTGATCGTACTTCACCATCTCCTTCAGGTTGCCCTGGGGGTCATATTCCTTGAAAATGCCCTGCTGGCGGTCATCCACGAAGCTCCCCTCCCACTTCACCTTGCCGTTGGGGTGGAACTCCTTCCAAGGTCCCTGGCGCATGCCCATGGCATCCAACCGGTTGATCTCCTCCCGCTTCCGCAGCAGCCCGGCACCGTATTGCAACAAGGCCACCACGCGGCCATCCGGCGCGTATTCATAGCCTCTGCCCTCCTCCTTACCTGCCTTGAAGGGGATCTCCTTGTGCAGCTGTCCGTTGGGGTGGTAGTACCGGGCTGGGCCCTCACGCAGGTCGTTCACGTAGAACTCCTCGCTGATGACCACGCCGGTGGTGTCATACCGCTTCGAGACGCCCTCCTTCTTGTCGCCCAAGTAGTTGATCTCGCTCTCTAGTATCCCGTTCTCCGCGTAGAAGTGCCAGGTGCTGTCCAGCATGAACTGGCGCCGGTTACCCTCGCTGCGCAGCCGGCCGCTTTCGTAATAGGTGCGCCAATAGCCTTCAGGCTTGCCGTTGATCAACACGCCCTCGCTGCTCACGCGGCCATTGGGGAAGTAATACTTGGTGGGACCATCGGGCTGGGCCTGGACCGCGGTCCACATCACCATCATCCACACCATCCACAACCCTCTCTTCATCATATACTCTTCATTAAAATAGTTGATGATATAAGATAGGCTGTTCACACTGTTGATGATCCGGGGATGGGGGATTTGCATGGATCGGTTATCAAAAGTAGCGCACCATGGATGAACGATCCAGCGGCTGCACGAGGAACGGAAGTCCCTGAGACTGTGAGGGCATTCCCGAGGTCATGAACGATCGTTGATAACCCCTTCGTACGGGTGGATGTTCGATCCTTTGACCTGTTCGAGGCCCGGTTCGATCGTTCGTTCGAGGTGCAGATCCGGACCAAAAGAAAACTTGCCGGGCATGGGGTGGCTGACAGGGGATGGAGTGCGGCCCTGGTGTTGAAAGTTGTTCCTGGTTGTTAACAGTGGATCGAGCTCATCCACGATCCGATCGTGAGATCCTGAGGGGGGTTATGAACACGGGTATCTTTGGACCATGTCCAAGCACATCACCATCGGCAGCGACCATGCCGGCATCGACCTCAAGCACCACCTGAAGGAACATTTGCGGACCCGGGGGTATGAAGTGACCGACAAAGGCACGCATGTGAAGGAGAGCGTTGATTATCCGGACTTTGCCCATGCGGTGGCCGAGGTCGTGGCCGCTCAAGAGGGTGAACTGGGTATCGTGATCTGCGGCAGTGGCAATGGCGTGAACATCACGGCCAACAAGCATGCCGGGGTGCGCTCAGCACTGGCCTGGAAGCCGGAGATCGCCAGCCTGGCCCGGCAGCACAACAATGCCAACATACTGGCGCTGCCTGCTCGCTTCATCAGCGAGACGGAAGCGGAAGCCATCGTGGATGCATTCCTGGACGCCTCCTTCGAAGGGGGACGTCATCAGCGGCGCGTGGAACTGATCGAGCCCGGTACATGTTGATGGCCAGGGTAATGCGCATTCCCTTGGGGTGCATGGCCGTGCTTCTGGCCGGGACCATCACAGCCCAGCTGGACAGCATCGCCCTGAACTATGCGGCCTCCATCACGGAGGAGGACCTCCGGACCCATCTGACCATCCTGGCCAGCGATGACTATCAGGGACGGGATACCGGGAAGGAGGGCCAGAAGATGGCCGCGGCCTACCTGCGCCAGGCCTTCGAGCGGATGGGCATACCGCCGATCCCGCCGCACCAGGCTCCCGATCTGGTGGACGGCTACTTCCAACCCTTCGAACTGATCGAGGAGCGTATTGGTGGCCTGGATGTGGTCAGCCACAAGGACACCCTGACCTTCCTGAACGAGCTGTTCTACTTCAATGAACAGCTGGTGGAAGACCTGCCCGTGAGCGCGCTTACCTACATGGGGAAGGTCAAGGACCTCACTGCAAGCACCAAGGTTGCTGCAGGGGCCAAGGCCTTCCTGTTCTCCGGTGCCGGTCTGCCTGCGGATATCAGCGCCATGGTCCCATTGCGGCTCACCATGGATTGGGCCCGTAAAGTGGAGGCCCAAGTGGTGGTGGTGGTGATGGATGACCTCTCTGTGCTGATGCGGGAAATGAAGCATGCCGTGGGTGGAGCGCGCATGCGGTTGGCGGAACAAGCCAAGGGCGAAGTGAAGATCAAGATGCAAGGCACCCAGTTGTTGCTGGTGGACCGCGATCATGTGGATGCCCTCCTGGCCAAGGGTCGCTTCTCCAAGCTGCAGCGCGCCAAGGCCGGGAAGAAGGTCCCCGCAGCGTTCACGGTGCGGTCGCGCCCACAGCAGCAGCGGGTGGTGAGCGAGAACGTGCTGGCCTTCATCGAGGGCACCGATCGCAAGGAGGAGGTGGTGGTGATCACCGCGCACTATGACCACGTGGGCGTGGAGGACGGCGTGGTGTTCAACGGCGCGGATGATGATGGCAGTGGCACCGTGGCCCTGCTGGAGATCGCCCAGGCCTTTGCCAAGGCCAAAGCGGCCGGCCATGGCCCCCGGCGCAGCGTCCTGGTGATGCCGGTGAGCGGCGAGGAGAAGGGGCTGCTCGGTTCACGCCATTACAGCGAGAACCCGGTCTTTCCGCTGGAGAACACCGTGGCGGACCTGAACATCGACATGATCGGCCGCTTTGACAGCGTGCACGCCACCTCGGCGCCCTATGTGTACGTGATCGGCAGCGACCGACTGAGCACCGAGCTGCATGCGGTGAACGAGGAGGCCAACCGGCTGTACGTGGGGCTGGACCTGGACTACACCTTCAATGCCCCCGATGATCCCAATCGGTTCTACTACCGGAGCGACCACTACAACTTCGTGCGGAAGGGCGTGCCCAGCATCTTCTATTTCAGCGGGGTGCACGAGGATTATCACCAGCCGGGTGACGATGTGGAGAAGATCCGTTTCGACCTGTTGCGGCAGCGTACCCTGCTGGTGTTCCACACGGCCTGGTCGCTGGCCAACCGGGAAGGTCGCGTCACTGTGGACAAGCCCTGATCAGGGAGCGATCTGGGCCGTGGCCGTGCCTTCGTTGATCAGGCCTTCGATATAGCCCTCCAGGTCCCGCTTGTAGGCCTCATAGTGGCGGCCTGTTCCCGGGCCATAGAAGCCGGTGCGGATGCGCTTCACCTTGCCATCGCGCCCCACGAAGATGCACGTGGGGTAGCTCATCACATGGTCCAGGAAGGGCAGTTTGCGGGCCGCTTCCTCCTTGGAGGCCGAACCGCCATACAGGATCGGGTAGCGTACCTGCAGGGTGCTCTGGTAGCGCTTCAGGGCCTGCTGTGCACGTGCGGGATCATCGTACTTCTCAAAGGCCACGGCCAGCACCTCCAACCCGCGCTCGTTGTACTTGGCGTGCAGTTCGTTCAGCAGCCGTGTCTCATCCACACAGTTCGGGCACCAACTGCCCATGATCTGCACCATCAGGGGCTTGCCGCGGAAGCGTTGATCGGCGGACGAGACCATGTTCCCATCGGTGTCCGGGAAGCGCAGGTCGATCATGGTGTGGCCCTCCCGCAGGAAGGTGAGCGAATCCGGGTCGCGCAGGTGGAAATCCGGGTTGCGCACGGCCACCCAGGGCTCCTGCCAGTGCGTGCCGCTGAAGAACCGGCCATGCAGGCTGTCGCCCACCAGCTGCGCCGCGAACAGGAAGGCATGCGAGCCATCGAAGCACGAGAGCAGGAGCGAATCCTGATGCACCTGCCCCTCCAGGAAGCGGTAATCGCCCGTTTCGGTCATGAAAGTGCCCGTGGCCCGACCGTCCGCGTGCTGTTCGAACTGGCCGATGGCGTTGTAGGCATCCGGTGTTCCCCGGCTGAAACGGACCTCCCAGGTTCCTGCGATCGGTGCCGCGCCATCGCTGGGCCCCGGGAACCGATGGGTGAGACCTGCCTTGGCCACAAAGGGGATGCGGTAATCGGGTCCCTTCAGGTAGTTGTGCCAGTGCCCCTCGATGAGCGAGTCGTTTCGCACAATACCCCGGAACTCGGAATCGTAGAGCGGCATGCGTGCCACGAGCGTGTCGTGGTGCAGCTGCACTTCATCCACCCGGATGTGCTCAGTGCCGTTGTGGATGTGCATGCTCCATGTCCCGCTGTCGCTGCCAGCGAGCTCGAAACTGAAGGGCAGGATGCGGTCCTGCATGGAGAGCTCCATGCGCCAGGTGCCCGTGCGAGGCTCGGCGCTGGGCTGCGGGCTGGTCCACGCACACGCACTGAGCAGTGTGGCGGGAAGGATCAAGTACAGGAAATGACGCACGAGGTCCGGTGAATGAGGCCAATGTTAGGACTTCAGCCCCGCGATGCATGGCACCGATGGGCGAAGGATTGCGATCCAAACCCGCTCAGAGGTCGAACTTGATGCCCTGTGCGAGCGGGAGCTTGGTGCCGTAATTGATCGTGTTGGTCTGCCGGCGCATGTAGGCCTTCCAGGCATCGCTGCCGCTCTCGCGACCACCACCGGTCTCCTTCTCACCACCGAAGGCCCCGCCGATCTCGGCCCCGCTGGTGCCGATGTTCACGTTGGCGATGCCGCAATCGCTGCCGGCCGCGCTCAGGAAGCGCTCGGCTTCGCGCAGGTCCAGCGTCATGATGGCGCTGCTCAGGCCCTGCTTTACGTTGTTCTGGATGGCCACCGCCTCATGGATGTCACCGCTGTAGCGCAGCAGGTACAGGATCGGCGCGAAGGTCTCCTCCTGCACGATCGCCATGTCCGGCGTGGCCTCCACCACGGCGGGCTTCACGTAGCAGCCGCTCTCATAGCCGGCACCGGTCAGCACACCGCCTTCCACGGCCAGCTTGCCGCCCTGTGCTTTCGCGGCCTCCAGGGCCTTCAGGTACATGTCCACCGCGGCCTTGTCGATCAGCGGACCTACGTGGTTCTGCTCGTTGAGGGGGTCGCCGATGCGCAGCTGGCCATAGGCCTTCACCAGCTTCTGCTTGAAGGCGTCATACACATTGTCGTGGATGATGAGGCGGCGCGTGCTGGTGCAACGCTGGCCGGCGGTTCCCACCGCGCCGAACACGCAGCCGATGAGGGACATGTCCAGGTCGGCCTTGTCGCTGATGATGATGGCGTTGTTGCCGCCCAGCTCCAGCAGGGAACGGCCCAGCCGCTCACCCACGGCGGCGCCCACGGCCTTGCCCATGCGTGTGCTGCCCGTGGCGCTCACCAGTGGGATGCGGGTGTCGTGGCTCATCCACTCCCCTACTTCACGCCCACCGTTGATGATGCTGCTCACGCCCTCGGGTACGCCGTTGCGCTTGAACACCTCGGCGGTGATGTGCTGGCAGGCGATGCTGCACAGCGGCGTTTTCTCGCTGGGCTTCCACAGGGTGACATCGCCGCAGACCCAGGCCAGGGCGGTGTTCCAGCTCCATACGGCCACCGGGAAGTTGAAGGCCGTGATGATGCCCACCAGGCCGTAGGGATGCCACTGCTCGTACATGCGGTGGTCCGGGCGTTCGCTGTGCATGGTGAGGCCGTGCAACTGGCGGCTCAGTCCCACTGCGAAGTCGCAGATGTCGATCATCTCCTGCACCTCGCCCAGGCCCTCCTGGTAGCTCTTGCCCATTTCATAGCTCACCAGCTTGCCCAATTCGGCCTTGTGCTTGCGGAGCTCCTCGCCCAACTGGCGCACCACCTCACCGCGCTTGGGGGCAGGCCAGGTGCGCCATTCCACAAAGGCCTTCTGCGCCGTGGCGATGACCTGTTCATACTCGGCTTTGCTGGCGCTGTGCACAGTGCCCACCAAGGCACCATCCACCGGGCTGTGGCTTTCGAGCACGTTCCCTTCCCCCTTCAGCCAGTTGCTGCCGGTGGACACACCGCTGTTGGTCTCGTTCACGCCGAGCTTGCGGAGGATGTCGGCGATCTGGTTGGCGGGCATGGTCATCGTGCTCATGGGGTTCCGGTTTGGGGCCGCAAAGGTAAGGCCCTCGGCGAGGCGATCAAAGGGATGGGCGGCCGATGGTGGTCTTGGAAGGAGGGTGGATGGCCTGTGGTGCAGTTATGCACGTAAGTCGCTGAACGTCAGGTTCGTACAATGACCTCCATAAACGCGCTTTGCGGCCCAGTTCTGTCCTCAATAGGGGTGCCATACCAGCGGATCCTCGATAATGCGTCAGAGGCCTCAGAAAGGGCCTTCTCAGGGTTCTTTCTTCCTGGCGACGTAAAGGGAACTCGATGTGGGACGGTCCCCGAGAAGGGCGTGGAGGTTGGACCATGCTCCCATGAGCAGTCCCTTGATCAGGGCCACGGGCATGGAGGCACCCCGGTACTGCTCGCTGAGCAGGGCGATGTAGGGGGCGTCCATCCACATCCGGCGGATGGCCACAAGCTCGAAGCCATGTGCCTGCAGGAACCAACGGAGGTCGTCCCGCCGGAAGTGGGACAGGTGTCGGGGCACGTCATAGGCGGCCCAGTCGTTGCCATAGTGTTGCGCATCCCAGCTTTCGCGGTCGGGCACGGCGATCACC